>NZ_JONT01000017.1 GCF_000711975.1 Desulfofalx alkaliphila DSM 12257
TCGACTTTATTTTACCAAAAAGAGTGGTCTCTTGTTTCTTTTTTTCCTACAACAATTTTACATTATGTGGAGCAGGCTAGCTATTGATACGTGTAATTAGTACGTGTTATTGTATAATGACAGGAGGTTTTTTATAAGGCAAAATATATTTACCCCGCTGTTTTCGACCCTGGCACTGACGGTAGCGCCGGTTATACAGTCACATTTCCGGAACTCACGGGCTGCATTACAGAAGGCAACGACTTAAACGAATCCATTTAATGGCCAAAGATGTATTAGCAGGATTCCTTTATGGCATGGAAGAAGATAACAAATCCATTCCCAAGCCTTCCATCCCAGCGATATAAAACTTGCACCCGGTGCCTTTCTTGCACTGGTAGAAGTTTGGACTGATTTAATTAGAGATGAAATGGATAATAAGGCTGTCAAGAAATCTCTCACCATACCCAAGTGGCTTAATGATGCTGCCGAAGAGCACGGAGTTAACTTTTCCCAAGTGCTGCAGCATGCACTTAAACAATATCTTGGCATTAGAAGTCGAACACCATAATTTAAGCAGGTCGGTATTTATTGGCCTGCTTTTTACTTTGACATATCACCTTCAGTTGGACAGAGCCTTTATTTCTTTTATTACCACCGGCTGCGGCTTTCCCCATTTAGTGCAGCGGTTCACCACCGCAGCGTATTTCTAGTAGCCTTGTAGTTTTCTGGTGTAGACCTTGCCCCTGACAATCCAATGGGTTACATTTTCGCCGTAAACCCCCCTGGTGGCCAGTTTCCGGCCGCAGTTGGTGCACATTAAATGGCCTTCATAATTTTCCAGATCCATTTGGGAGGCTATGATACGGGGATACTGCAACTTTATTAACTTCCCATTGCTCCCCTTGGCATAAATAAGCAGGGGGGTTCTGCAGTGCCCGCACGAAACTTCAAGTGGGAAAGTGCCCCTCTTTTTTTTATATATAGGGTTTTTATATTTCATATCGCTACACTCCCTCTGGATTTTTGCACAGTAAAGCCGGCCTTGAAAATAAAAAACCGCCGGGGTAGAATCACTGCCACCTCTGCGGTCCGTTGTCTTACATATACTTTACTTATTTTTCAAAATTTATTATTGTAGAAATCCGGCAATATAAGTGACTGCCGGGAGGAAGACCCACCTTGTTATTGGGTCAACAGCTATTGCAGACAGTCCATTCACTAACTATAAGTTGTTGCAGTGTTTCTAAACTGTGGTTTTAAGTGGTGGAGGCGGGGGGAGTTGAACCCACCGTCCGAAAGAACGACCACAACAGGCTCTACGAGCGTAGGTTATGATTTGTTTTCGCCCTGCCGGCGGCCATAACCAGCCTACGGCAAGACTATCTCGATAGATCTTACTCAACCCCTCCGAGAATTGGGATTAAGCCAGCCCGTTTAAGTGACCTCTTAGCCCAGGCCACGGGCCCAGCGCGGGTAAGAGGTTAGACAGCAACTAAGCTGCTAAAGCGTAATTATCTTCGGCATTTATAAGTGTTCCACCGTTTTACGGGTAAGTGGGATCCCGGCTCGCTCCTCTTGCCACCGTTTCCTCCGTCGAAACCATTTCGCCCCCATATTTTATTATCAGTTAGCCTCGGGCCCTAAGTGCCCGATCCATATCGCGCTTGGCATCCCTAGCTGCAATATCTTGTCTTTTATCATATAACTTTTTACCCCGGGCTAAACCAAGTAGCACTTTAGCCCTACCATTTTTAAAGTAAACCTTTAACGGTACCAAGGTAAAACCCTTTTCCCTGGTTTGTGCGTGTAAACGTTTTATCTCTTGTTTATGCAGCAACAGTTTGCGGGTGCGCTTTGGTTCATGGTTAAACCGGTTACCTTGTTCATAGGGACTTACATGCATATTATATAATATCATTTCACCCTTTTCAACTCGGGCATAGCTGTCCTGCAAGTTAGCTTTCCCCGCACGCAAAGATTTAACTTCTGTGCCTTCCAACACTATACCCGCTTCATAGGTCTCCAAAATGTGATAATCATGTCTTGCCTTGCGGTTTTCTGTTACTACCCGGTCACCGGATTTAGCTGCCATAAAACACACCTCTTATTTCAAAGCACTTTAACCTCCAAAACAAAGTGACATAAAAAGTGCATTTACTAGTATAACACATAAATTTATTGACGTAAAGGAGCTTAAGCTAATCCTAATTCATTTGCAATTCCCTGCATTGCCTCCAAACCGATAGCCATAAATTCTTCCATACTAATACCCAATTCGGTGCATGCCGCAATTGCATTTCTATTGGCACCCCGGGCAAAGGCTTTCTCACCATATCTCTTCATCAAAGATTCCACATTGACAGCAAACAAGCTTTTTTCCGGTCTGATTAAAGCTGCCGCCGTTATCAACCCTGTAAGGGGATCCACCGAGTACAAGGCTTTATCCATCAAACTGTTTCTGGGCAGGCCGTGGGCTTCGTTATGCACCTTAACAGCATAAACCACCTCTTCCGGCAAACCTGCCTCTTCAAGTATTTTTGCCCCTTCCAGGCTGTGTCTTTGCGGATCATCCTTAGTAAAATCATAGTCTATATCGTGCAGAAGTCCGGCCAGGGCCCATTTTTCTTCATCTTCTCCAAAGTGCCTTGCCAGCCCAGCCATCACCGCTTCCACCGCCAAACAGTGTTTCATCAGATTTTTGTTTTTGAGGTGCTTTTTTAATAAATCCATTGCTTGGTTGCGATTCACCGGTAAATCCCTCTCCTTTTTGACAAATTTTGCAGTTGCCTTTGCTGAACTTGCTCTATCTTGTAATAATTATTTGTTTGGGCTACAAAATCATTCTACCAAAACCGCCAGATTACGGCAACTGCAACAAAGCCCCTCGCCAACCGGCAAGGGGCTTTGTTAGAAAAATTAAACCCCTGCCAATTCGGCAGGGGTTTAATAACATTTAATTAAAAGAGGCCGCCACTGGCAATCATGCCAACGATGAGCAGAGCTACAACGTTACAAACCTTAATAACAGGGTTAATGGCAGGGCCAGCGGTGTCCTTCAAGGGGTCACCAACGGTGTCACCGGTAACTGCAGCTGCGTGAGCTTCGCTACCTTTACCACCATAGTTACCTTCCTCAATGTACTTCTTAGCGTTATCCCATGCGCCACCACCGTTGTTCTGGAAGCAAGCCATGAAGATACCAACTACGATAACACCGATCAGCATACCACCCAGAGCCAGAGGTCCAAGCAGGAAGCCAACCAGTAGAACTGTGATTACAGGAAGTAAACCGGGTGCAACCATTTCTTTCAGTGCACGCCTGGTTACAATGTCAACACACTTACCGTATTCAGGCTTGGATTTACCTTCCATAATGCCGGGGATTTCTCTAAACTGACGACGCACTTCTTCAACCACCGCATAGGCTGCACGGCCCACAGCACCGTTAGCAAGGGCGGAGAACATGAACACAACGCAACCGCCCACAAAGAGGCCGGCCAGTACCAGGGGATCATCAAGTCTAAATACAACCGGTTCGGTAACGTAGTTAGACAAAGACGCAGTGTAGTCAGCAAACAGAACCATGGCAGCAAGGGCAGCAGAACCGATAGCATAACCCTTGGTAACTGCTTTGGTTGTGTTACCAACAGCATCTAGCTCGTCAGTTACATCACGAACGCTGGAAGGCAGTTCTGACATTTCAGCAATACCACCGGCGTTGTCAGTAACAGGACCGTAAGAGTCAAGTGCAACAATCATACCGGTCATGGAAAGCATAGCCATGGAAGCAATACCAATTGCATACAGACCTTCTAAGCCGCCGCCACCGATGCTGTAAGCAGCAAGAATACCGGCAACGATGGTCAAGGTGGGAGGAATGGATGATTCCATACCTACTGCCAAACCGGTAATAACGTTGGTACCGTGACCGGATTGGGAAGCGTATGCAATGGATCTAACAGGACGGAATCTGGTTGAAGTATAGTAGTCGGTAATGTACATAATGAATACAGTTGCCACTACACCAACCAGGGCTGCAAAGAACATGGTGTTGTCACCCAGCAATGTTGTTGTTGCAGGGTAGAAACCGGCCAAAGCCAGAACTGCAGCAACCCATACACCTTTGTACAGAGCAGCCATAATATCGTTGCTGCTGCCTAAGCGTACAAAGAACACCCCGATGATAGATGCGATAATAGCAATAGCACCCAACAATACAGGATATAAAATGTATTCCTGGGTACCGAATACTAAGTAACCAAGTAACATTGCACCGATAGCGGTAACAGCATATGTTTCAAACAAGTCAGCCGCCATACCGGCACAGTCACCAACGTTGTCACCAACGTTGTCCGCAATGGTTGCAGGGTTACGGGGGTCGTCTTCAGGAATACCTGCTTCAACTTTACCCACCAGGTCAGCACCAACGTCAGCGGACTTGGTAAAGATACCGCCACCAACACGGGCAAAGAGAGCAATCAAACTACTACCAAAAGCAAGACCTATAAGGGCGTGTACGTCACCAAAAGCCAGGTACATACCTGAAACACCTAACAGAGCCAAGCTCACACACATCATACCGGTTACAGCACCGGCTTTAAATGCAATGCTCAGACCCTTAGGCATACCTTGTCTGGCACCTTCTGCCACACGGGCGTTAGATCTGGTAGAAACACCCATACCAATGTAACCGCATAGTCCGGAGAAAACAGCACCAATGGCAAAACCAATGGCTGTTACCCAACTAAGCGCCAAACCTATAGCTACTAAAATAACCGCACCAACCATAGCAATGGTTGTGTACTGACGGTTTAGATATGCCATAGCACCTTCTTGAACGGCAGCGGAAATTTGCTGCATTCTCTCGTTACCGGCAGGCATTTTCATAATCCAACTGATCAAATAAAGTGCAAATAGAATACCGATTGCAGCACTGCCAATACCAGCATAGACTACCCAACCAAATTCACCCAAAACAAGTCACCTCCGAAAAGTTTAAAAATGACTCCAGAACACAGAATAAAACGAGGTACCTTAACCCACACCTATCACTGCCTGTCATTCAGGCGTATAGGCCTATGAGCACAAATCACCTCCCCATTTATATTGGAAACACCCCTCCTAAAAATAACACACAAAATAATAATTTCCAAGTATCAGGCCTTAAAGTATCTCTCTAGGGGCCAAGCTTGACAGCAGGGGTATTATCCTTGCACTATATTATAGCATAGAAGCACTTTATTTCACAAGAAGACAAAACAAATTCTACTCAGCTTTTACACTGAGTTGAAAGGTGTCGAAAAAATTCGTTTATGAGCTTGTTTTCACTAAATATTAGAAGTTTGCCTGTCTGCTTGTGAAAGTTATTATTATTTTAATCTATCTTCTTTCTCCTAAAACTTGGGCCAGTTCACAAAGGGCGCGAATAATCGCGCCCCTAAAAAACTGAATTAACTTTGCTGCCAATGAGCACCTAGGTGGTTGGCTACCAAATTGCTGCCAGCGTCAATGAGAGAACTGCAAAGATAATGCTAAAAGCCACTGTGAGCTTGCCCAGCTTCTCATCCAAGCCTTTGGTTCTTCCAAACATCTGCTCAGCACCCCCGGCAATAGCCCCTGACAAGCCCGCACTTTTACCGGACTGCAGTAAAACAGTAGCAATAACTCCAAGGGCCAGTAGTATTTGGAGACCGATTATTATTCCCTTTAGCAATGGTTTCACCACCTTAGTAAAGTATAGTTTACCAAAGACAATTATATCATAAGGTAAAATACCACACAATCAAACCGACAAAAAAGTCACAGGCCCACTGTACCCGCCCGGTAGGCAGGTCCGATATACAAACCGCCACAAAGGCCGGCTAACCTAGATTATAAAATACCTTTTTCCCTTTAAACCGGGCAAAGCGGTCCAGTTCTTCTTCTATACGCAGCAGCTGGTTGTACTTGGCCACCCGATCCGTTCTTGATGGGGCACCGGTTTTAATTTGACCGGCGTTGGTTGCCACCACCAAATCAGCAATGGTGGTATCCTCTGTCTCACCGGAACGGTGGGACACAACCGCCGTATAGCCTGCCCGCTTGGCCATTTCAATGCAGTCCAAGGTTTCCGTCAAAGTACCAATTTGATTTACTTTAATCAAGATGGAGTTTGCCACTCCGGATGTGATGCCTTGTTCCAGACGCTCGGTGTTGGTAACAAAGAGGTCATCCCCCACCAGTTGAACCTTACTGCCCAAACGCTCGGTAAGTTGTTTCCAGCCGCCCCAATCATCCTCTGCCAAACCGTCTTCTATGGATATAATGGGGAATCTCTCCACCAGTTGGGCATAATAATCTATCATTTCGGCGGCCGTTCTGGTAACTCCTTCACCGGCCAGCACATATTTGCCGTCTTTATACAATTCAGTTGCCGCCACATCCAAGGCCAGCGCAACATCCAGCCCCGGTTTGTAGCCGGCAGCGGATATGGCCTCCACAATAACCTCCAGGGCCTCCTGGTTAGAACCCAGGTTGGGTGCAAAGCCGCCTTCATCCCCCACAGCAGTGTTTAAGCCCTTTTCCTTCAACACCTTTTTCAAGTTATGAAAAACCTCTGTGCCCATGCGCAGTGCCTCGTTAAAGTTTTTAGCACCCACCGGCATTACCATAAACTCTTGAATATCCACGTTATTGTCGGCATGCTCGCCGCCGTTTAAAATGTTCATCATGGGCACCGGCAATTCCTTGGCGTTTGTTCCGCCCAAATACTGGTAGAGGGGTAAGCCCAAAGATTCTGCCGCTGCCTTGGCCACCGCCAAGGAAACTCCCAAAATGGCGTTGGCACCCAATTTCCCCTTATTTGGTGTGCCGTCTAATTCAATCATCACCTGGTCAATGCCAATCTGGTCCAGGGCATCCATTTCCACTATTTCCGGGGCAATGATGCTGTTGACATTTTCTACGGCCTTGGTTACCCCTTTGCCCAGGTAAAGGTCGGCATCGCCATCCCGCAGTTCCACTGCTTCATAGGCACCGGTGGATGCCCCGGAAGGAACGGCAGCCCGTCCCAGGGTGCCGTCCTCTAAAATCACGTCCACTTCCACTGTGGGATTGCCCCGGGAATCCAGTATCTGCCGGGCATAGATATCTATAATGGTTGTTGACATTTTTACAACGCCTCCTTAGCAAGTGCAGTGTTATCTTATTTTAGAAAAATCTTCATACTACTTTTCTATCAACGAAGTGCCGGTCATTTCAAGGGGCTTATCAATATGTAATAATTCCAACAGAGTGGGGGCGATGTCTTCCAGTCGACCCTTTCTTAGTTTGGCGTGGCGCAGCTTGCCGTGGCCCACCAAGATCAGGGGCACCGGATCAGTGGTATGTGCGGTAAAGGGTTTGCCTTCCTCGTCCATCATATGCTCTGCATTGCCGTGATCGGCAGTGATTATTGCCACCCCACCGCGCTCTAAAATGGCATCCACCGCCCTACCCAAACAGCTGTCCACCGCATTAACGGCACAAACTGCCGCATCCATCACCCCGGTATGGCCCACCATGTCAGCATTGGCATAATTCATGATAATAACTTCAAACTTATCCTTCTCAAGTTGTTCAATTAATGCATCTGTAACTTCAAAGGCGCTCATCTCGGGTTTTAAGTCGTAAGTGGCCACCTTGGGCGACGGAATGAGCACTCGCTCCTCACCGGGGTTGGGCTTTTCTACCCCACCGTTGAAGAAAAAGGTAACGTGGGCATATTTCTCCGTTTCGGCAAGGCGCAGCTGCCTAATACCGTTATTACTCAGTACCTCCCCCAAGGTGTTTTTAAGCATTTGGGGCTTAAATGCCACCGGTGCTTCAATTGTTTTATCATAAAGGGTCATACAAGTAAAGTGCACCCTGGGATGGGCAGCGGGGCGCTTAAAGGCTGTAAAATCTTTGTCCACAAAGGCCCTGGTAATTTGGCGGGCCCGATCAGGCCTAAAGTTGAAAAATATGACGGCGTCACCGTCCACCACAGTGGCCAGGGGCTTTCCGTCGTCATTTACAATCACTGTGGGCTGCACAAACTCGTCAGTTTCCCCACGCCGGTAAGCTTCCTGTAAGGCCTCTTCGGCCCTTTCTGCCTTATACCCCTCCCCCGTCACCATGGCCCGGTAAGCCTTTTCGGTTCTTTCCCAGCGTTTATCCCGATCCATGGCGTAGTAGCGGCCCATTACGGTGACAATTTTACCTATATCCAGGGCAGCACACCTTTGCTCCAAGGCTTCAATATATTCCAAGGCATTGGCCGGGGGTACATCACGGCCGTCTAAAAAGGCATGTATATATACCTGTTTTATCTTTTCCTCTTTAGCCAATTTCAACAGGCCAAACAAATGCTCTATATGGCTGTGCACACCCCCGTCAGACAGCAATCCCATCAGATGCAGGCCGCCGTTATTCTCCTTAGCATAATTCACAGCCGCTAAAAGCTCTTCGTTTGTAAAAAAACTTTCGTCCCGAATGGCTTTAGTAATGCGGGTTAAATCTTGGTAGACCACCCTGCCGGCTCCAATGTTCAGGTGGCCCACCTCAGAGTTGCCCATCTGGCCGGCAGGCAGTCCCACATCTTCACCGGAGGCACTGAGTAAGGTATGGGGGTATTTCTTTAATAACTTATCAATATTAGGTGTTTGGGCTTGGCAAATGGCATTTCCGCTTTCTTGGGAGTTTATACCCCAACCGTCCAGAATAATTAACGCCGTGGGTTTAACCTGCGCTGTCAAAAATATCTACCCCCCATTAGGCCCCGGCCGCTCCTTTAACAATGCCCCCAAAGCTTTCCGGTTCCAGGCTGGCTCCGCCCACCAGTGCACCGTCAATATCCGGCTGCTGCATCAAACCCACAATATTGGCCGGCTTTACACTGCCGCCATACTGTATTCTCACCCGGTCAGCACTGTCTTGGGCCAGCTCCTTTATTACACTGCGGATATAAGCAATTACCCCCTGGGCGTCTTCCTCCGAAGCAGTCTTACCGGTACCGATGGCCCACACCGGCTCATAGGCTATCACCAAGCCGGCCACAGTTGCAGCATCAAGCCCCTTGAGCGCTCCTTCCACCTGGGTGCGAACCACCTTCTCAGTGATGCCCTGCTCCCTCTCATCTAAAGTTTCACCCACACATATTATCGGCACCATGCCCTCGTTCAATACAGCCTTAACCCTTTTATTTACCGTCTCATCGGTTTCACCAAAGTACTGGCGGCGTTCAGAGTGGCCCACAATTACGTATTTGCAGCCCACTTCCTTTAACATTCCCGGCGAAATTTCACCGGTAAAGGCCCCCTTTTCTTCCCAATACACATTCTGGGCCCCCACTGCAATATTAGTCCCCTCTGCGGCTTCCACCACCGCTGCCAGGGCTGTAAAGGGCGGACACAGCACCACCTCAACCTGGGAATTAGCAACCATATCTGCCAAGGCCTTGGTAAAATCCTTGGCCTCCTGCACCGTTTTATGCATCTTCCAGTTTCCGGCAATAATTGGCTTGCGCAATAAAAATACCTCCCCTCTTAGGAACAGGCTTCGGTTTTTAAAACCGAAGCCTGACAGTGCAAACCAGGGGCGGGTTTCTTTGCCCGCCCCTGCAAAAACTCAACATCACAATGAGTGGTTACTTATCCAGTAGGGCCACCACTCCCGGCAATTCTTTACCCTCTAAAAACTCCAAGGAGGCTCCGCCCCCGGTGGAAATATGACTGATTTGCTCGGCTACGCCGGTTTTCTTAATGGCAGCGGCCGAATCTCCGCCACCCACCACACTGATGGCATTGGATTTGGCCAGTACCCTGGCCACTGCCTCGGTACCCTTGGCAAAGGCATCCTGCTCAAAGACCCCCATGGGGCCGTTCCATACCACGGTACCGGCCTCCGACACCACCTGGGCAAAATGCTCTGCACTGCGGGGACCGATATCCAATATCATTTGGTCATCGGGTACAGCATCCACAGCCACAAGGGTGCTCCGGTCGCCGGATTCCGGCGACGGTGCCACCACCACATCAAGGGGCAGCAATAAATCCACCTTGCTTGCCGATGCCTTTTGCAGCAGTTCCTTGGCCAGCTCTATTTTATCCTCTTCCAACAGTGATTTACCCACCTTAAGACCTTTAGCCTTTAAAAAGGTATTGGCCATGCCGCCGCCTATAATCAAGGTGTTTACCTTACCCAGTAAGTTTTCAATAACACCTATTTTATCAGACACCTTTGCACCGCCAATAATGGCCACGAAGGGACGCCGGGGGGAAGACAGGGCCTGCCCCAACATTTCCAGTTCCCTTTGCATTAAATAACCGGCCACCGCAGGCAGGTGTTGGGCCACCCCGGCGGTGGATGCATGGGCCCGGTGGGCAGTCCCAAAGGCATCGCTTACAAACACATCGGCCAGCTGTGCCAAATCTTTAGCAAATTGAGCATCGTTTTTTGTTTCTTGCTCATAAAAGCGCAGGTTTTCCAGCAGCAGCACATCACCCTGCTGCATTTCACTGACGGCCTTTTGCGGCTGTTCACCAATGCAGTCGTCAACCTTAATTACTTTTTTACCCAAGAGCTCAGAGAGCCTTACAGCCACCGGGTTAAGGCGAAATTCATCCTTTACCTGGCCCTTGGGCCGGCCAAGGTGCGACATCAAAATAACCTTGGCCTTTTGCTCTATCAAATACTTAATGGTGGGTAAGGCCGCCCGGATGCGAGTGTCGTCAGTAATAAGGCCCTCTTTTAAAGGTACGTTGAAATCCACCCGCACCAGCACCCGCTTACCGCTAACATCAATATCTTCAATGGTTTTCTTTAGCACCTTTATCACCTACAGTTACGGTTCACCGGGAACCGGCGATTATTAGGTTTATTAATTCAAGATTAATTCTACAGCCCTTTTTCCGCAATGTAGCGCACCAAATCCAGCACCCGGCAAGAATAGCCCCACTCGTTATCATACCAGGCAACAACCTTAGCCATATTGCCGTCCATAACCATGGTAGACAAGCCGTCCACAATAGAAGAATGGGGGTCACCGTTATAGTCGCTGGATACCAGGGGCAAATCACTAAAATGCAGTATGCCCTTCATTTCGTTTTCTGCCGCAGCCTTTAGGGCCTCATTTAATTCTTCAACGGTGGTTGACTTTTTCAATTCCACAGTAAGGTCTACCACAGACACGTTGGGTGTGGGCACCCGCATGGCAAAACCGTTTAACTTTCCTTCTAACTCCGGCAACACCAGGGCCACAGCTTTAGCCGCACCGGTGGAGGTGGGAATGATAGACATGGCGGCGGCCCTTGCCCGGCGCAAGTCCCTGTGGGGCAAGTCTAAAATTTGCTGGTCATTGGTATAGGAGTGCACCGTTGTCATTAAACCCTTTACCACTCCAAATTTATCATTAATCACCTTGGCCACCGGAGCCAAACAGTTGGTGGTACAAGAGGCGTTAGATACAATATGGTGGTTTGCCGCATCATAGCTTTCATGGTTAACACCCATCACAATGGTTGCGTCAGGACCTTTGGCAGGGGCACTGATAACCACCTTTTTAGCTCCCGCCCTCAGGTGTTTAGCGGCGTCATCGCGCTTGGTAAAGCGTCCGGTGGACTCAATAACGATATCTACACCCATATCGCCCCAGGGCAACTTTTCCGGATCGGGCTCAGCAAATACTTTTACTTCCTTACCACCAACAATGAGAGCATCTTCGGTAGCATCAACATCCACATCAAGAACGCCATGAACGGAGTCATACTTTAACAAATGGGCCAGCGTCTTAGAATAGGTTAAGTCATTTACAGCGGCAAAATTCAGCCCTGCCTTCTTCTCCGGATCCTTAACACGACGAGATTTGTGGTTAATAAGCACCACTTCAAAATCTCCGCTTTCTATTGCAGCCCGCAGAACATTACGTCCAATACGTCCAAAGCCGTTGATCCCCACTCTTACTGTCATTGGCAACACCCATCTCCTTTCAATGTCAGAAAAAATATCTTTTATGTCATACTATTTAATTACTTTATACTATATTACACCACACAATTCCTTTTTTGTGATGAATTTTTATCGCATTAATATCTTTTCCTCTGGCCGGCGGCAGGTATTGCCAATTCATCGCGGTACTTAGTGACCGTTCGCCGGGAAATTTTTATTCCCTGCTTGGCCAGCAGGTCAGAAATTCTTTGATCGCTGTAAGGTTTTTTGGGGTCCTCACCGGCAATAATTTCCCGGAGCAGCTTTTTGGTGCTTTCACTGGATATTTGGCTGCCCCCCCGGTAACTAATGGCGGTGGAAAAGAAATACTTCATGGAAAAAACCCCTTGGGGTGTTTGCATATACTTGTTAGAGGTGGCCCTGCTGACAGTGGACTCGTGCAGCCCCACCCGATCCGCCACATCTTTTAAGTTTAGCGGCTTTAGGTGTTTAACACCGTGATCTAAAAATTCCCGCTGCAGTTCCACCAGGGCATTGGCAACCTTATAAATGGTCATTCTTCTCTGCTCTATACTCCGAATCAACCACACTGCTGCGTTCATCTTTGCTTCTATGTATTTTTTCTCATCACCCTTTAAACTATTGCCGACCTGCCTCATCACCGCCCTATAGGAATTGCTTATCCTTAACCGGGGCGTGGTAACATCATTTACCAATATGATATACTCCTTGTCCACCCTCTCAACCACCACATCGGGCACAATATATCTGATATCGTCATCGCTTGAAAAACACCTTCCCGGTTTCGGATCAAGGGTGCGCAGTTGATCGGCCAGGCGCTGTATTTCTTTTACCGTAACCCCCAGCCTGTTGGCGATCTTATTTAACTTGCCCTGGGCCAAATCATTGAGGTGGTCTTTAATCAGCTTTTCTATAAGGGGATTATCCAACCCCAAATACCTAACCTGCAACAACAAACACTCTTCCAGTGTGCGGGCACCAACCCCGGCAGGTTCCATTGAATGCAGCACCTTTAGGGCCTTTTCCACCTGGGCCGGCGGCACATTCAGCACCCTAGCGGCATCTTCAAGGCTTGTCTTTAAGTATCCCTGACTGTTTACATTGCCAATCAAATATTCCACCAGGGGCACAATTTCTTTGGGGCAGCGCGATATGGTCAGTTGAAAGTTTAGGTGTTCCGATAAACTGGGGGCTTTAGTCACAAAGGATTCAAAACCGTACTCATTGCCACTATGCCCCCTATCACCGCTGTAGCCCAGGTCGCTGCTGTCATTAAAATATTCCTGCCAGTCGATGTCATACCTGTCTTCTCCCGGATCTTCGGCAGCTTGTTCCAACCTATCCTCTGCCTTCTCCAGTAGGGGGTTTTCTTGCAACTGCTGCTCCACAAACTGGGTTAACTCAAAGGATGCCATTTGCAGCACTGCAATAGCCTGGCGCAGCTCAGGGGTGATAATTAGTTTTTGACTTTGTTCCAGATTCAACCCAAGATCTAAGCGCAACACCGCTCACTCCCTTAGTGTCTCCATCCTTCCCACATCAATACTTTAAATACTACAATATTCCCCAAATCCGATGTCTTTTGGCCCTGTTAACAAGATAAGCAGAAAGAACAACCGTTAAAAGTACCGCCGCCACCACCGCAAAGGTCCACTGGTCCTGAACAAACAAATAGGGATGCAAATTTAATATGTAATCCATGGCATCATTTATCACCATCCACAGCACAGCTATCAGCATGGCGTGCACCGGCACCGGCGTCTTCCTTAAAAACCATAGGCCCTGAACCGTCATGCCCAGATGTGATAACCAAAGCATTAGTCCAAGGGCATCGAAGCCGCCGTAAAAAATCCAATTATGGCTGTTTAAGACCACCGCCCAAAATCCGTACTTAATACAGGTGGTAAAGGCCACCAGGCGCAACACGGCAAACCGCCAACCCAAGAGGGCGGCCACCATGGCCAGGGCAAAAAGAGTGGTTGACAGCGGACTGTCGGGCACCACCGGCCAAAAGTATACCGGTGTTGCCGCCAATTGATTTTTGTACCAAAAGTAGCCGTAAACAGAGCCCGCTAAATTTATTACCGCCAGTGCAAGCATAAAGCCCGGCTGCCACGGGTCACGCCACAGCCCCTTAATTAAATTAACCATACCATACTCCCTAATATTCAATATCCTTAATATAACGGGCAGGAACGCCGCCCACCATCACCCCCGGGGGCACATCCCTGGTCACCACAGACCCTGCCGCCACCACACTGCCGTCCCCAATGCTTATACCGGCCAAAACAGTGGCATTGGCACCGATAAGCACATTTTTCCCAACCTGCACTTCCCCAAGACGGTATTCCTCCACCAAAAACTCATGGGTTAAAATAGTTGCATTGTAGCCAATTACACTGTTGTCACCGATGCTAATCAAGTGGGGGTTAAAAATGTCAAACATGGCCATCAGTCCCACCCCAACATTCTTGCCCACCTTCATGCCCAGCAGGCGGCGGTAGCAAAAATTCTTTACTTTCAGTGAAGGCATGTATCGGCATAGGGTAATTATTGTAAAGTTAAACATGGTGCGGATAAGTCCGCCACCCATTCGGTGCCAATGGTGCAGGGAATTTTTTCCTTCCGGTGCAGGGTAGTTTTTTAACCTGCGCACTCACTTCACCCCCAGACCGGCCAGCAGCAGTTCAAGGTCGTGCACCGCCCCATCGTAGGCAGCAATGGTTTTTACACCGCTCTTTTCTTGTACAAACTGAGCCATCAGGGGGCGCAAGTCCTCGGGCTGCACACAGCAGTGGTTAAAGTGGGTTATAAAGCACAGCTTTACCCGGGAACCCTTTAACAGGTGGGGCAGCCCCAAGGTGGTAAGGTGCCTGTTAGCCCAAAGATTGTGGGAGGTGACGTTGGCCACCAGCACATCAACCTTAGAAAACACCTCTTTAATATCCTTGCGGTAATCCGCCACCTCAATAAAATCCATCAGCGGGCCGGAACCCCTTAACACTTCCTTTATGCCCTCCGGGGTGGAATAGGTTCGTATGTAATTGGTGTCACTGGTATAGCCAATGGACAAATTACCGGTGTCCAGCACAAAACCGTAGTTGTCCCTGGTATGGTGAGCCCGCACCGGCCTTAAAAGGGCATTTTTGAGCAGCACCGGTTTGTCTGCCTCCAGGGAAATGACCTCCGGCCCACCCTTATAACCGCCGTGGGCATTGGCCCCTTGATGGTAGCGGCTGACCAGTTGTTCGCCCTGCAATACATTGTTTGGGGCAAGCAGATAACCCCGGCGGGCATACATTGCCCAACACATGGCCTCCACTGCACTTTCCGCCCCGGCATAGTGATCCAGGTGCCCGTGGGATACATAGACCGCATCCAGTGCGCCCAAGTCTATGGCCATCTGGCGGGCATAAACCACCGCACCGGGCCCGGGGTCCACATATAGGCGGATACCGCCGGCCTCCAACAAAAATCCCCCGGTGCGGGGCTGCTGGGTAAAGCTGGCCTCGGGATTGCCGCCGGTACCTAAAAAAGTAATGCTTGTACCGGAGGAGGCCGCCGATTCATCCCTTTTTCTCCAGCGGTCAAAGGACCAAGCCACCGCTTCTTTACTTTTTTCCCGCAAGGTGCGATCAAGTGACCCTAAATCCATCTTAATCCGGCCTACCCCTTTTACGAATTTGGTTGGCAATCTGCTCCAGCTTGCGCATGCGGTGATTTACCCCGGACTTGCCCACCGGGGGTTCCATCATTTCCCCCAATTCCTTTAAGCTTATATCAGGATTATTCAACCTCAGTTCAGCCGTTTCCCTTAAGCCTTGGGGCAATTTATGTAAACCCATTGTCCTGATAATCAGCTGAATATTTTCCAGTTGACGCACCGCAGCATTAACTGTTTTATTTAAATTTGCAGTTTCGCAGTTCACCAATCTATTAACCTGGTTGCGCATGCCCTTGTATATACGTACATTTTCAAAATTTAACAGGGCGGTATGGGCCCCCATGTTATTTAAACACTCTACAATTTGATCGCTTTCTTTTAAATACACCACATACCAGTTTTTGCGCAGGCTGACCTTGGCCTTTAAATTCAGTTTTTTCATAATATTGCGGATATCCTGGGCATGGCCTTCGTCATTTGAAATAATTTCCAGATGGTAGGTGTCCTCGGGGTTGCTTATGGACCCCCCACCTAAAAAAACCCCCCGCAGGTAAGCCCTGCGGCAGCATTCCTTTGCCACCAAACCGGACCTCACCCTGGTGGTATACATTGCACTTTTACCGTCCCACATCCCCAGCTTTATTAAAATGTTTTCTACCCCCCATTGGGGCGGTATGCGCACCAAATAAACATTGTTTTTCTTTAGCCGCATTTTGCGCCGCACCATCACTTCAGTCTGCAGCCCAAACAACTTTTTAATCAGCTTAAATACCTTACGGGCCACCGCCGCATTTTCAGTCACTATGGATAAGGCCATTTTTTGGCCTGTAATTTGAATGGTGCCATCCATTTTAACCAGTGCCGCCAATTCAGCCAACTGGCAGCACCGGCGGGTACCCATCACCCTGGCCAGTTCATTCTTTGTTACCACTGAAAAAGACATGGTCCCGTCCCTCACTTTCAATACATTACAATTATACCATATAAAAAGGGTGCCCTAGGGCGCCCTTTTTTAATTATTATCCTTGGTTCCATTGCTTTGCATATACTGCTGCATAAACCGCTCCCTTTCGGCAGGGGTTTTAGAAGCAAAGATTAGTTTTAACAGGGCCCGGGCCAGTTTTTGGGGGTGGTGCCGCACCACGTCAGATTCCAACACCAGGTTTTCCTTCACCGGTTTTACCCCCATGCGCTCCAGTTTGCGAATATCCGCCCCCACCGGAGCGGCGCCTTCTCGGCGGTAGCGCCCTATCAACCGCTCGGGTATTCCCCCGGTGTTCACCATCACATAATCCACCAGCCGGCCACAGTGGTCTATGATGGCCTTTAAATGGTCGGAGGCAGAATAATTCCTTGTCTCCCCGGGCTGGGTCATTACATTGCATACATACACCTTCAGGGCCGAAGAGTTGTTAATTGCCTCAGCCACACCCTTTACCAAGAGATTAGGAATAACGCTGGTATAAAGGCTTCCAGGTCCCAAAATGACCGCATCGGCTTCCCTAATGGCCCACAGGGCCTCGGGCAGGGGCCGGCATTCGGCAGGCTCTAAAAAGACGCGCCTGATCTTTCGTTCGCTGGACGACACACAGCACTCGCCCCGCACAGTGGAACCATCACTGAGCACCGCACCCAGGGACACATCCTCCAGGGTGGAAGGCAGAACCTGGCCCCGTACGGCCAGCACCTTGGACAGCTCCTGCACGCCGCTGTAAAAGCCGTCACATATTTGTGAAAGCCCCACAATTAACAAGTTGCCCAGGTTGTGCCCCGACAATTCACCCTCGGAAAAGCGGTACTGCAGCACCCTCTCCATTAAACTTTCCTTATCTGCCAGTGCCACCAGGCAGTTTCTAATATCACCGGGAGGGAGTACACCCAGGTCGCCCCTAAGCCTTCCGGAACTGCCGCCGTCATCGGTTACGGTAACAATGGCGGTGATGTTGCTGGTATATTCCTTCAGCCCCTTTAGCAAGGTGGATAATCCGGTGCCTCCGCCAATAACCACAATTTTAGGTCCCCGCTGCAAATAGCGCTTGGCATAAATTAATTCCACCACACTGCTGCCGTCATCCTGGGATAACTCTCCCAAGATCGAGCTCAGGCCCTTCCACAGCCCGTATCCAAGCACCGCCAGACCCAGGACAGTGAAAAAAATTCCCGCTAACCAGTTAGAAATTCCGTTGGGCATTTGTCCCACCGCCATGGATGCTGTTTCACTAATCAGTAAAAACAGGGGCGGAATAAGAAACATCATGCCCAGGACAAGGAACACCGCCCCCACCGGCACCAGACTTAACCAGCGTTTAACACCCATACCCGGATAAAGCCACTTAACCCATTTATACCTGCTCACATCAAACCCCCTAAGCATTTTTAATGTCCCGGTGCCTCACAGCCACCTTGTAGCCTTTTTTGCGCAGCAAATCACCCAACCAATTGGCCAGGGTCACCGAACGGTGCATGCCCCCGGTGCACCCTATGGCTATCATTAAGGTGGCCTTTCCCTCTTTGATATAGTGGGGTACCAAAAATGCCACCATATCAGAAAGTTTATCCTTAAATTCCGTTGTCACCTCTGAGCTACACACGTGCTGCTGTACCGCCGGATCATTTCCGGTAAGGTTGCGCAGTTCGGGCACATAATAAGGGTTAGGTAAAAAACGTACATCCATTACTAAATCTGAATCCAGGGGAATGCCGTGTTTAAAGCCAAAGGACATTACAGTAATAAACAAATCATTTTCATCCCGCCACTCACCATAGATACTGTAAATCTCATTCTTTAGCTGCTGCTCCGTTAACTGGGAGGTGTCAATAATTTTGTTTGCCTTGCCCCGCAGATCCTTTAAAAGGGCACGCTCTGCCTTAATATCCTCCAACACCTCGCCGCCGGACAGGGGGTGGCGCCTGCGGGAAGCTTTGTAGCGCCGCACCAGCGTTTCATCGGAGGCTTCTAAAAATAATATTTCATAACTGATATTTTTATTATCCAAATCCTTAAGGGCATCGAAAACAGCGCTAAAAAATTCTCCGCCCCGGATGTCCACCACCAGGGCAAATTTTTTCACCACCGATTGATCCCATAACTCCACAAACTTTGGCATTAAGGCCGGCGGCAGGTTATCCACCACAAAGTAGCCCAGGTCCTCCAGGCTGCGCACCGCCGTGGTCTTTCCCGCCCCGGACAAGCCGGATACAATTAACAACCGAGTAGTCATAAAACCACTCCTTAATACTTGATATGGATTACCCACCAGGGCAAAATCCTTTTTAAAATCCCTTTTGGGTTTGATAAATCAAACCCCCACAAGCCTTGAATCAAACCTACAAGTGGAATTCTACAAAACTTTTACCCCACGCACTTAAAATTGCCTAAGGCCAAGGGCCAGGGCGCCAACCACCCCGGATCTGGGGCCCAGGGCTGCCGCAACCACCTTTAAGGGCTCCCGTGACGCCTTTAGGGTTCTTTCCTCTATTTCCCTTTTCATCACCGGCCACAGCAAATCCTTTAGATCCATCACTCCGCCGCCCAGCACCACCATTTGAGGGTTAATAATGGCTACCAGGCTGGAAATACCAATGCCCAGGGCCCGGGCCGCCCCCGCCAGTATCGTTTTAGCCTCCCGGTCTCCCCCTTGGGCGGCTTTAGCCACCGCCCGGGCATCAACATTTTCTATACGCCCTTGGGCTGCCTGTAAAATATTATTGCCGCTGCCCGCTTCCACCGACTCCCTGGCCGCCCGGGCAATGGCTGTGCCCGATGCCAGCGCCTCCAAACAACCGCGAGCCCCACAGGAACAAAGGGGCCCGTCGGGCATCACCGTAATATGACCGATTTCCCCGGCACTGCCCGACACCCCGTGCCATATCCGGCCGTCCAGTATAATGCCGCCGCCAACGCCGGTGCCCACAGTAACATAAACAAGATCCCGCGCCCCGCAGCCGGCCCCAAATATATGCTCACCCAAGGCCGCGGCATTGGCGTCATTTTCAAGGTAAACCGGCACCTGCAGCTTGTTTTCCAGTATATCTTTTAAGGGAATATTTTGCCACCTGAGATTGGGAGCAAAATGCACCACCCCGCCTTTAATATCCACCTGCCCGGGCACCCCCACCGACACCGACCGCAAACCGCCTGCATAGGCGCCGCTCTGCCGCTGCACTGCAGAAACAGTGCCCAATATGCGCTCAATTACCCCCTCCGGCCCTTCATCGGCCCCGCTGGGCACCTTTACTTCAGCCTGCACCGCCCCGTTCATATCAGCCAGGGCAGTCAGTATTTTAGTTCCCCCCAGATCTACCCCCACCACATGGTCGAAATTCATTGGCTAACCTCCGTTATTATAATTATGAATTTCTTCAAAATTCAACCTTACTCTGCAAGAACCAGCTCCTGCAAGGCGTGGGCAACCCCGTCCTCATCATTGGATCTGGCCACGTAGTCAGCCAGCGCCTTAATCTCATCCCGGGCGTTGCCCACCACCACCGCCGTGCCGGCGTACTTTAACATTTCCACATCGTTGTAGCCATCACCGACAGCCATCACCTCTTCCCTTTTTACCCCGTAAAGATCGGCCAACATGGCCAGGGCCTCCCCTTTAGTTGCCTGGGGATGAGAAAACTCCAGGTAAAATGGCTTTGATTTGGTGATATGTAATAGGTTGCCATACTGGGGGGCGATTTCATTCATTAAAAGGTCTATCTTTTCCTCCGGTGCCACCGCCAATATCTTTGTGGGGGCCTTTTGTAAAAACTGCCGTAAATCCCCCACCGCTTTGGCCTCTATGCCGCATATTTCAGCATAGCGGCGGGCTTCAGGGGTAATTTCTTCCACATATAACTGATCATCCACATACAAATTAATGTGATAGCCGTACTTGTTTAGGGCGGCAATCACCCCTTGGGCCAGTTCCAGCGGGACAGGGCGGTGCAGCAGCACCTCCCCTGACAGGGCATTTTTAACCAGTGCCCCCTGATAGGTAATTAAGGGTAAATTTATGCCCAACTGCTTGGCATAGGGTTTCACCGATGAGAACATTCTCCCGGTAGCCAGGGTAATGTGAATACCCTTTTCCCGCACCCGGCGCACCGTCTCCAGCGAAAACTGAGACAGCCTCAAATCACTGGTCAACAAGGTGTCGTCCATATCCACCGCTATCAACTTGTATTTGCTCATATTTAAAACCTCCATTAATCATCGGGGGTATCTTTACTTGGTTTCACCGCTAGCTTTGGCCGGTACGGAAAAAATTGTAGACCGCTTCCGCAGCCTTATTATTCATCCCCGGCACCTGCCGCAGCCGCTCCAGCGAAGCCGCCTGTATTTCTTTGATTGTTTTAAACTCCTTAATCAGTGCCCGCCTGCGGGTGGGCCCTATGCCCTCTATTTCATCTAAGAGGGACTTTAAGTTGCGCTTGGTGCGCAGGGTGCGGTGATAGGTAAGGGCAAACCGGTGGGCCTCATCCCGCAAACGCTGAATTAAATACAGGGCCTGTGAGTCCCTGGGCAGCACTATGGGCTCATCCTTATGCTCCGAAAAAAGAAGCTCCTCTTTTTCGGCCAAGCCATAGGTGGGTATATCATCCACTGCCAACTGCCTCATGGCCGAGCGGGCAGCGGAAAGCTGGCCCTTACCCCCATCGATAATCACCAAATCGGGCAAACGATGAAATTTTGCCTCTTTACTGCTCATTTGCCCCGTCCTAAGCAAGGCCTGCTCTTCCAGGCCCCGGAAAAAGCGGCGGTAAATTACCTCCTTCATGGCGGCAAAATCATCGGGCCCCTGCACAGTGCGTATTTTAAAACGGCGGTACTCCTTGGTGTTGGGCTTTCCTTCCTCAAAGACCACCATGGAGGCCACCTGTTCAGCCCCCTGAATGTTGGAAATGTCAAAGCATTCCATGCGATAGGGCGGTTTATCCAGCCCCAGGGCCTCCACCAGCTGGGCCACCGCCAGGTCAAGGCGGCCCCTTTGGGCCTGGTGCTCCAATTCAATTTGCTGCAGCACCAGCAAGGCGTTTTTAGCCACCATTTCCACCAGCTTTAGCTTTTCGCCCCGCTTGGGGGTTCTTACCTCCACCTTGGAACCCCGCTTGCCGCTCAGCCAACGGCCCATCAGCCCTGCCTCTTGGCCAATATCTTCTGAGATCAGCACCTGCCGGGGGATAAATTCCACCTGGGTGTAGTATTGTTTTAAAAAACCCGCCATCACTTCCCCCCGGCTTAAATCGTCGGTATTTTTAAGCAGGTAGTG
Source organism: Desulfofalx alkaliphila DSM 12257 (assembly GCF_000711975.1). Lineage (NCBI taxonomy): Bacteria > Bacillati > Bacillota > Clostridia > Eubacteriales > Peptococcaceae > Desulfofalx > Desulfofalx alkaliphila. Next base: position 21,867 of record NZ_JONT01000017.1, read on the forward strand.
TTCCCGGCCGATCAGCTTTCCGCCCCGCACAAAGAAGACCATCACGCAAACCTCATCCTGGCCCCGGGCCATTGCTATTACGTCTTGATCCTCCAAGCCGGCGGAGACAATTTTCTGCCGCTCCACCACCTTTTGCACTGCCTGCAGTTGATCCCTCAATTCGGCAGCCTTTTCAAATTCTAACTTTTCCGCCGCCCGGTGCATGCGCTCCTCTAAGCGCTTTAACAGGGCATCCTGGCGGCCCTCCAAAAATAAAATAATTTCTTTAATTGTACTGCGGTACTGTTCTTTATCAATAGCCTGGGTGCAGGGACCCTGGCACCGCTTAATATGAAAGTTTAAACAGGGCCTGGAGCGGGAAGAAAACTGCCGGTTGGTGCAGGTGCGAAAGGGAAACAACTTCTTTAACAGCCGCAGGGTTTCGTTCATGGCCCCCACCTGGGTATAGGGGCCAAAATATCTGGACCCATCCTTCACCAAGCGCCGGGTAACCAGCACCCGGGGATAGTCTTCACCCAGGGTCACCTTTATATAAGGGTAGCTCTTATCATCCTTTAACAGCACATTATACCGGGGGCGGTGTTCTTTAATTAAGTTGCACTCCAGTATCAAGGCTTCCACTTCTGAATCGGTAACTATATATTCCAGGTCGGCAATGCGTTCCACCATCGAGCGGGTTTTGGGCATCTGTTTGGCCCCCTGCTGAAAATAAGAACGCACCCGGTTTTTTAACGAAAGGGCCTTACCCACATAGATAACCCTTCCCTCACCGTCGCGAAAGATGTAAACACCGGGCTTGGACGGAATATACTTAACTTTTTCATCAAGGGACAATTCACTCACCACCTACCATCATTTTAACCCAAGCGGCCTGTAAAAGACAAAAGCTAAGTTGCCTCCGGCACCGCCCTGTTCAGAAAAGCAATTGACAAAATAAAAAGGAGGTATTAAAATTTGGTAAGTAACCATCCGGTTACTTACCCGCAAGATTGAGGAGGATTATCATGGCAAGGGAACGCAATGCAGAACGAACTAAGGAGGGTATCTTAAATGCAGCCAGGTCCGTCTTTGCCGCCAAGGGCTTTGACGGCGCCCGGGTAGACGAGATTGCCAAGTGGGCCAAGATTAATAAGCGCATGATCTACCACTACTTTGGCAACAAGGAACAATTGTACATCGAGGTATTGCGAGACAATTTCCGGCAATTACTGGCGGTGGGACGGGAAGCCAACCTCCAAGACTTAAGTCCCCTTGACAAGGCACAGGAATTTATCCGCCGGTATTTTTATTTTTTAGCCAACGAGAGGGAGTTTGTAAAACTGCTGCTCTGGGAGTCATTACAGGGAAAGCAGTTTTCAATCCAACTGCTGCCGGAAGTGACCCAAACCACCTTACCCATGCTGGAGTCCATCATAGAAGAAGGGGTAAAAGACGGTGTCTTTCGCCAAGACCTTGACTTAAAGCACCTAATCATCAGCATTAACGCCATGTGTATAGTGTATTTTTCCCGGCAGCACGTTTACAGCACCGTCTGGCATGGGGATATGAATGACCCGGAAATGCTGGAAGAACGGCTGCAGCATATTCTAGAACTCACCTTAAACGGCATATTAGTTAAGTAAGACCGGTGCCAGTTTTTTACCACCTACACCTATTACCAAGGAGGGAATTGTAAAATGTCCACGGCTGAAATTCTTGCCCAAATAGAAAAAAACAAAAAGAAAACACTGATGGTAATTCTGGCCTTGCTGCTGGTAGTGACGGTGGCCTTTGGCTTGTTTTTTGCCAAAAACAATGCCGTTATTGCCGAAGAAAGAGACAGTCTGACAGCCACCGGCACCATTGAAGCCAAAACAGTCACCGCAGCCTTTAAAATCCCCGGCAAAATAGATGCCATGCCGGTGGAAGAAGGCAGCAAGGTGGAAGAGGGCCAGCACTTGGCCACCTTGGAAAACAACCAACTAATGGCCAAGTATACCCAGGCCCAGGGAGCCTATGAAGCGGCCCTCTCCCAGGCAGAACAGGCCGGCAGCGCAGTGGCCTTAACAGAGCAGCAGGTGGAAGCCACCATTTCCCAACTGCAGGCCAAGGTGGCCCAGGCAGAGGTGGGATTAACCGACGCCCAACAAATGTATGACCGCATCTCCCGGCTGCACCAGGCAGAGGCGGTTTCAGACAAGGACTATGACCAGGCAAAGAACAATCTTGAATTAGCCAAAAACCAACTGTTAGAAGCCCAGGCCGGCTTAGACCAGGCACTGGCATCCCGAACCCAAGTACAGGTGGCCCAAGCCCAATACCAGGCGGCTCTGGGACAGCAAACCCAGGCCCTGGGTGCCTTGGAAGAAATTGAAGCCACCCTGGAAGATGCAGTGCTTAAGGCCCCCGCACCGGGCTATATCACCCAAAAATACCTGGAAGCAGGGGAAATGGTCAACGCCGGCACCCCGGTCTTTCAAATCACAGATTTAGAAAGGCCTTACGTAAAGGTATTTATCAGCGAGGAAAAAATTGGCCGGGTACAGCTCAACCAAGAGGCGGAGATAAGGGTACCCGCCTTCCCGGATAAAGTTTTTAAGGGCAAGGTGGTGTGGATAAATGATGCCGGCGATTTTGCAGTGCGCCGGGCAGTAAGTGAACAGCACCAGCGGGATTTGCGCAGCTTTGAGGTAAGAATTGACATCCCCAATGAAGATTTGCTGCTCAAGGTGGGCATGACCGCCACAGTTAAACTGGTGGAGGGGGAAAAATAATGCAGCCTATAGTTAAGGTCAGTGAGCTGGTACAAAGGATAGGTAAAAAAACAGTGTTAAGGGGGGCCTCTTTCTCTGTCCTTCCCGGTGAATGTTTCGGTGTTTTTGGCACCAGGGCCACCGGTAAATCCACCCTGCTGCACATAGTGGCCGGATTGGACCGGTTTAAATCCGGCCAGGTGGAGGTGTTGGGGCAGCAGGTGAACAAGGGCGACGCCTATAAAAAAGAGCTGGGCCTGGTCACCCAGGAGCGCAGTTTATTTCAAGACCTGCGGGCCGGCGAAAACCTGGATTATATCTCGGTTTTAAAGGATGCCCCCAGGGACAATATTTTACACTTGGTTAAGCAATTAGAGTTAGAGCAGTACCTAAACCTGCCGGTGAACAGCCTGGAGGCAGGGGTTTACCAACGGCTGGCCCTGGCCTGCGCCCTGCTCAACTCGCCAAAATTATTAATTGTTGACGAGTTAATTAACGACATCGATGTGTACTCCCGCAGGATAATTATCAAAGAGTTAAGCTCCTTTTTAAGGGCCGGCGGCACCTGCCTGTGGGGTTTCAGCAGCCCAGAATACTTCAGTCAAATGAGCCGGGTGGGCTGGCTGGAGCAAGGAATAATCACCCTTTATAGCCCGGCCGAGGCCGAACAAAAGTGGCGGGAGCAGGTGCAGTCAATTTATTCAATCCGTGGTGAAGACAATGCTTAAACAAACGCTGGCCATCATGCACCGGGAAATTTTTTATATGTGGCGGGATAAGGGGCTGCGCTACATCCTCTTAATCATCCCCCTGCTGACCCTGGCCCTCTTTTACGCCACCTACCACCTGCAGGTCATGAAAAACATTCCCACCGCCATTGTGGATTTGGATCAGTCCGCCGCCAGCCGGCAAATTGTATCCATGCTGGAAGAGGTGGATAACTTGCAAGTGGTGGCCTACCCCGAAAGCTACCCCCAGTTACAGCAGTTAATTGAGCGGGGCGATGCCGTTGTGGGGGTAGTGATACCGGAAAACTTGGCCGCCCATACGGCCTTAAGGCGGCAAGGCCAGGTATATGCAGTGGTGGACGGCAGCAATCTGGTTTACGCCACCAACGCCGTCAGTGACCTTTTGCGAACCACCCGCACCATGGGGGCAGAGTTGGGGGTAAAATCGCTGGTGGCCCAGGGTGTGCACATTGACGAAGCCAGCAATGTTTTCTTGGGCGCCGACTTCCGTGAAGAGGCCTGGTTTAACCCCACCTTAAACTACGCCCACTTCCTACTGCTGGCCCTGGCACTGAACATCTGGCAGCAGTGTTGTATGCTGGCATCCTGTATGAACATTATCGGTGAAACCGGCCGCAAAAGCTGGTATCAAATTAAAATGTCCGGCATATCCAAAACCAGGCTTTTTACCGCCAAGTCCATTACACATATTACCGTTTTTATGCTCATGGTGGCACCTATTTATTTCATATCCTTTGGGGTGTTAAAACTGCCCCTTGCCGGCGGTATTTTACCGCTCTTGCTGCTTACATTTTTCTTCATTGTGGCGGTGCACAGCGTGGGCACCTTAATGTCCGGCCTTGCCCGCAATGCAGTGGACGCTTCCCGGCTGGGGATGGCCACAGCCCTGCCTTCCTTTGTGGTCAGCGGCTACACCTGGCCTCTGGAAGCAATGCACCCCTTTTTGCAAACGGCCGTTAAAATAGTGCCCCAAACCTGGTTTTTCCAAGGTTTAAACTATTTAACCTTTAAAGACCCCGGTTGGGAGTTTATGCTGCCCTTCTTTGGCGCACTGGCACTGATTGCTGTCATTTGTTACGGTGCGGCGGCAATTGTAACCGGCGGACCGGTGAGGAGGTTATTGGGATGAAGCAAGTTTTAAACATTGCCTACTATGAGGTGCGCCATATACTAAAGGACCATATTTTACTGCTGCTGGTTGCTGCGGTACCCTTGTTTTATGCCGCCTTGTTTGGCGCGGCCTTTATCTCAGGGGTGCTAAAGGATATTCCCACCGGCGTGGTGGACTTAGACAATTCCACCGTCAGCCGGGAAATAGTCACCGCCTACAAAAACAGCCCCTATTTTAAAGTCCTTGACCAAATACAGACCTATCCCCAATTGGAAGAAGCCATGAGACAGGGCACTGTGCGGTCGGGAATAGTGATACCCGAGGGTTTCAGCAGCGATCTTGCCCACCGCCGCAGCAATGAAGTTTTAATTGTATACGACGGTTCAAACTTAATTTGGGGCTACAACGTAAGAAAAAACGCCTTGGATGTGATAACCGATTTTAACGCCGGGCACAGCGCCGCCTACCTGGCCGGGATGGGTATGGCCGAACATGAAATTGCAAATACCTTAGACAGCATTTCGCTAAATTACGAGGTGTGGTATAACCCCACCTACAGCTATGTTAATTTCTTGTTTATGGGTATCTTAATTATGATTATTCACCAGGTGGGTTTGCTCACCAGCAGCCTAACGGTAACCCGGGAAAAGGAAAAAAACAGCTGGATACAGTTTTTAAGTTCACCCATAGCCCGGTGGAAAATCTTTGCGGGCAAGTGTTTACCCTACTTTGTTGCCAACACCGTCAATTACTGCCTGCTCCTGTGGATAGCCGCCAACATCATGCAGGCTAAGGTTGCCGGCTCCCTGGCCCTTGTATTTCTATTGGGCCTCTTGTTTAACCTCTTTATTGTGTCCGCCGGATTTTTTATTTCCTTGCACGCCCCCAATTCACTGCAGGTTACCAGATACCTGCTGCCAATGGCCTTCCCCATCTTTATGATTTCAGGCTTCACCTGGCCTAAAACCCATATCCCGGCGGCAATTAACGGCCTGGCCAAACTGCTGCCCTTCACCTGGATGGCCGAAGGCTTTAGAATGGTAACCCTTAAAGAGCTGGGCCTGGCCCATGTACTGCCCAACCTTTTGGCCCTATCGGCCATGGCAGCCTTAACACTCTTTTTTGCACTGACCTTTGACAAAAAAAGAAAGCCGCCGAAAACCGGCGACCTTTCAGTAAACTGCCAAAGCTCAGTACCCACAAAGGGTAACTGTCTCTAGCGGCGGACAATCCTGTCCGCCCTGCTTTTTTCCAAGACCGGTTTTAAAAACTGACCGGTGTAGGAATGTTCTATCCGGGCCACCTCTTCCGGGCTGCCGGCGGCTATAACTTGGCCGCCCTTGTCTCCCCCTTCGGGACCCAAATCAATGATATAATCCGCTGTTTTAATAACATCCAGGTTGTGCTCAATTACCACCACTGTGCTGCCGTTGTCCACCAGGCGGTGCAGCACCTGCAGCAGGCGGTGAATGTCGGCGGCATGCAAGCCGGTGGTGGGTTCGTCCAAAATGTACATGGTCCTGCCATTGCCCCGGCGGGACAACTCGGTGGCCAGTTTTACCCTTTGGGCTTCTCCGCCGGAAAGTTCAGTGGCCGGCTGACCCAAGCGAATGTATCCCAGCCCCACGTCTTGCAGGGTCTGTAACTTCCGGTGAATGCGGGGGATGTTCTTAAAAAACTCCACCGCCGTATCCACCGTCATATTCAACACATCCGAAATATTCTTCCCCTTATATTTAACCTCCAGGGTTTCCCGGTTATAGCGGTGGCCCTTACACACTTCACAGGGCACATATACGTCCGGCAAAAAGTGCATCTCGATCTTAATAATACCGTCACCCTGACAGGCCTCGCAGCGCCCACCCTTTACGTTAAAACTAAAGCGCCCGGGTTTGTAACCCCTCAAATTGGCCTCGGGCAGCTGGGCATACAATTCCCTAATATAGGTGAACAGGCCGGTGTAGGTGGCCGGGTTAGACCGGGGCGTTCTGCCAATGGGGGCCTGGTTAATATCAATCACCTTTTCCAGGTATTCAATGCCCAGTATATCATCATGCTTGCCGGGGCGACTTTTAGCCCGGTGCAGCTTTTGGGCCAGCCGTTTATACAGCACCTCATTTATCAGGGTGCTTTTGCCGGAACCGCTGACGCCGGTAATGCAGGTAAATACCCCCAAGGGGATGGCAACATCAATATTCTTTAAGTTGTGTTCTTTTGCCCCGATAATCCTTATTTCTTCACCCTTGGATTGGCGGCGTATCTCCGGCACCGGAACTGCCCTGCGCCCGCTGAGGTATTGCCCGGTCACCGACTGCTCATTGTTAATGATGTCCTCCGGCCTGCCCTCTGCCACCACCAAGCCGCCCCTTTCACCGGCACCGGGGCCAATGTCAATAACATGATCGGCAGCCAAAATGGTGTCCTCATCGTGTTCCACCACTATTAAGGTGTTGCCCATATCCCGCAGGCGTTCCAAGGTGCGCAGCAGTCTCATGTTGTCCCGCTGATGCAGGCCGATGCTGGGCTCATCTAAAATATACAGGACACCCATTAGGCCGGAGCCAATTTGGGTGGCCAGCCTGATGCGCTGGGCTTCGCCGCCGGACAGGGTGCTGGCCATCCGATCCAGGGTCAGATAGTCCAGGCCCACGTTTACCAAGAAACCCAAGCGCTCGTTAATTTCCTTTAGTATTTGCCTGGCAATCACTTTTTCCCGCTCGGTGAAATCAACCTCTTGAAAAAACTCCCGGATCTTAAGCACCGTCATACCGGTAACTTCAATAATATTTTTACCGCCAATAAGCACCGCCAGGGCTTCGGGCTTTAAGCGGGCCCCACCGCAGGCCGGGCAGCTTTTAACGGTAACATACTTTTCCATCTCCCGCCGGCGCCACTCCGACGCCGTTTCCTGGTACAGCCTGCCGATGTTGTTCACCACACCCTCGAAGGCTGTCCGGTATTTGCGGACTTTGCCAAACCTGTCCCGGTAGCTAAACTCTATTTCTTCCTTACCGCTGCCATAGAGAATGATGTCTAAATCTTCCTTTTTCATTTCTTCCACCGGCACATCCAAGCTAAAGCCATAGTGGTCAGCCACCGTCTCCAGATATCTGAGGCCGCTGGCACTCTTTATCCACCCTTCAATGGCTCCTTCTTTGATGGATTTGCTCTTATCGGGTATTATCAATTCGGCATCCACTTCTTCATAGGTACCGAGGCCGGTGCAAAGGGAACAGGCACCAAAGGGGCTGTTGAAGGAAAAGAGCCGGGGGGTGATTTCGCTGATGCCGATGCCGCAGTCCACACAGGCAAAATTTTCACTGAAAATCCGGGGTTCGCCGTCCACCACGTCAGCCAGCACCAGGCCTCCGCCGGTCTTTAGGGCCGTCTCCAGTGAATCGGCCAGGCGTTTTTCAACGCCCTCTCGAATTATCAGCCTGTCCACCACCACTTCAATGGTGTGTTTTTTGTTTTTTTCCAACTTTATTTCTTCGGTTAACTCCCGCAGTTGGCCGTCAATCCGCACCCGCACATAACCGCTCTTTTTAATATCCTCCAAAACTTTGAGGTGCTCACCCTTTTTACCCCGCACCACCGGGGCCAGCAGCTGTATTTTGGTTCTCTCCGGCAGTTCCATTAACCGGTCAACCATCTGCTGTACCGTTTGCTGGGTGATGGGCTTGCCGCAGTTGGGACAGTGGGGCCTGCCCACCCTGGCATACAAGAGCCTCAGGTAGTCGTAAATTTCTGTCACTGTGCCCACCGTACTGCGCGGGTTTTGACTGGTGGTTTTTTGGTCAATGGATATGGCCGGGGATAAGCCTTCAATGTAGTCCACATCGGGCTTTCTCATTTGTCCTAAAAACTGCCGGGCATAGGCCGAAAGAGATTCCACATAGCGGCGCTGCCCTTCGGCATAAATGGTGTCAAAGGCCAGGGAACTTTTACCGGAGCCGGAAAGACCGGTGATAACCACCAGTTTATCCCGCGGTATTTCCACATCAATGTTCTTCAGGTTATGAACCCGGGCGCCCTTAACCACAATTTTATCAAGCATTAAAAATTCCTCCATCAATTAGGTCTAATACAATTATAACCGGCTGGCACAGCAATAACAAGAACGTTTGTTCTAAAACCCTGCAAATTTTACAGCTTTAAACCCCGCATAAACCTATAATTCCTTGGGCACGCCCCGCAGCCTTAACCTCAGCTCAATGATGGCATCCCTCAATTGGGCTGCCTTTTCAAACTCCAGCTCCCTGGCTGCCTCTTTCATTTCTTTTTCCAGGTCGGCAATGAGCTTTTTCAGGTCTTTCTTGCTCATCTTATCCACCTTGCTGCCGGCGGTGTATTTTGCCGGCTCCTCTGCCGCCTTGGTGGCTTCGATGATTTCCCGCACAGCCTTGCGAATGGTTTGGGGCACAATATTGTGCTCTTTGTTATAGGCAATTTGCTTTTGGCGGCGCCGCTCTGTTTCGCCCAGGGCCTTTTCCATGGACTTGGTAATTTTATCGGCATACATTATTACCTTGCCCTGGGCATTTCTTGCGGCCCGGCCGATGGTCTGGATCAAAGAGCGTTCGCTGCGCAGGTAGCCTTCCTTGTCGGCATCTAAAATGGCCACCAAACTTACCTCCGGCAGGTCTAAACCTTCCCGCAGCAGGTTGATGCCCACCAGCACGTCAAACTCACCCAAACGCAAGTCCCGCAGTATTTCCATCCGCTCGATGGTATTGATGTCCGAGTGCAGGTAGCGCACCTTGATACCCATTTCCCTAAAATAGTCCGTCAAGTCCTCGGCCATTTTTTTAGTGAGCGTAGTCACCAGCACCCGCTCATCCCGCTCTATCCGCAGACGGATTTCCCCGTACAAGTCGTCAATTTGACCCCGGGTGGGACGCACAAATATTTCCGGATCCACCAGGCCGGTGGGTCGAATAATTTGCTCCACCACCGCATCGCTGTGTTCCCTTTCGTAGGGGCCCGGTGTGGCGCTTACGTAAATGCGCTGGCCCACCCGCTCCTCAAATTCGGAAAATTTTAAGGGACGGTTGTCCAAGGCCGAGGGCAGTCTAAAGCCGTGTTCTATCAGGCTCATCTTCCGGGAGCGGTCACCCTCATACATGGCCCCCACCTGGGGTATGGCCACGTGGGATTCGTCAATTACCATTAAAAAATCGTCGGGAAAGAAATCCAGCAAGGTGTAAGGGGGTTCCCCCGGTGCCCTGCCGGTGAGATGACGGCTGTAGTTTTCAATTCCGTTGCAATAGCCCACCTCGCGCATCATTTCAATGTCATAATTGGTGCGCTGCTCCAATCGCTGGGCTTCCAGCAATTTCCCCGCATCCCTCAACTCCTTGAGCCGCTCTTCCAGCTCCTCTTCAATGGTCACAATGGCCCGCTCCATCCTCTCTTGGGAGGTGGCAAAGTGACTGGCCGGGAAAACCGAAATGTGGCTGCGCCGGCCCAATATCTCCCCGGTGAGCACATCAAATTCAACCATTTTTTCTATCTCATCCCCAAACATCTCTATGCGCAGCGCCCTTTCGGTGGCCGAAGCGGGGAAAATCTCAATGACGTCCCCCCTCACCCGGAAGGTACCCCGGGTAAAGTTAAGATCGTTGCGGTCGTATTGGATGTCCACCAGTTTGCGTAAAATGGCATCCCGGTCATAGATTCCCCCGCTGCGCAGGGACAGCACCAGCTTGCTGTATTCTTCCGGGTTGCCCAAACCATAAATACAGGACACACTGGCCACCACAATAACGTCCCGCCGCTCAAAAAGGGCGCAGGTGGCAGAGTGGCGCAGTTTATCTATTTCGTCGTTAATGCTGCTGTCCTTTTCAATATAAGTATCCGTTTGCGGAATATAGGCTTCCGGCTGATAGTAGTCATAGTAGCTAACAAAGTATTCCACCGCATTGTTCGGAAAAAACTCCATAAACTCGCTGCACAATTGGGCGGCCAAGGTTTTATTGGGGGCCAGCACCAGTGTAGGCCGGTTCACCTTGGCAATGACGTTGGCCATGGTGTAGGTTTTGCCTGAGCCGGTAACCCCCAAAAGTGTTTGATGCTTTAAACCCTGCTCCAATCCATCAATCAGTTGAGCAATGGCCTTGGGCTGGTCGCCCTTGGGTGAAAAGTTAGATTTTAACTGAAAGGCCATCTTAATAATCACCTTCTTACTATAAAAGTAACACCTTATTCCCATAAATACATGAAAATTATATCATAGAGGTCAAATGCCTTGAAATCACGCAAATCTGCGGAAATCAAGGCATTTGCTTTGTTATGCTTTGTCACTGGTAATTTCTAGCTGCCACTGCCACTGCCGCTGTCGCTGCCGCCCTGCCCTTGCCCACCTTGTTCTTGCCCCGCTTGCTGTCCCCCACCGTTCTGGGGCTGGGCCTCAATGCTTTGAATTTCCCCATCTATTTGAACTTCCACCACCTTGCCGTCATTGGTGGTGATGCGCAGGGTGCTTTGCTGCTGGCCCCCCTCTTGGTTTTGGGCCTGGCCTTGGTCTTGGTTTTGCTTTTGCTTTTCGCCGTCCTTATTTTGCTTTTCACCCTGCTCCTGCCGGCCCTGCTGATCTTTCATGTCCTTCATATCCTCCATCCTATCCTGCAGTAGATAAAGATTGTCCTGATCGATCAGCCGGGGCGGTACCACCTTGGCAGGTACAGTGTAATTACCGTTATTTATCCTGGTGTCGTACTGAAAACTTTTACCCTGGGCCAGGTTAACTGCCGCCTCATAGGCCAATTGGGCCAACATATCCGGACGGTTGTCCACCTCCGCATCGTGCTCGCCGGCCATTAATGCCTTAATGGCCCGGGGATCTGCCCCCACCCCCACCGTAATCACCCGGCCCTCCATGTTAAACTGCTTTAATACCTCCGCCGCAGCCATGGCCAGCTGGCTGTCGTTGGCCAGCACCGCATCTATTTTGGTACCCACCTCTAACAATTGCTGCATGGTTGCCTTTGCTAAGTCGGCCTCCCATTTATCATGGACCTGAGACAGCACCACTTCCACATTTTCCAAACCCTGCAGCCCGCTGTGCACCGCCCCGGTGATGGCCCGGGCCATCTGGTCATCGCCGTCCCCCTGCAGCACCACCACCCTAAAGGGGCCCCCGTCCTGCAGGCCCACCGCCGCCTGCTGCTCAGGCGGAATTACCATTTGCTGCTGCTCACCTTCCCCCTGCTGCCCCTCCTGGGGCGGCTGCGGATTTAACAGCACCTCACCCTCCTGCACCTGCTGCCGGCCTTCCTTAATGATGTTTTCAATATACTGCACCTGCAGACTGCCTGCCCTGCTGTGGTCAGAGGTGATATAGCCATCCACCGGCGTGTTGACGGGCAGGGTTTCCAGGGCTATAACCTTGATGTTATTTTGTGTCAACTGCCGCACCAAGTCCGGCCCAATTTCCGGGTCGGTCATCTGCAGCACAACCACCGCAACTTTTTCTTCAATCAAAGTTTGAATATCCTTTTGCTGCTGGGTGGAATCGCCCCCGGCATCCAACCAGGTAAGCTGGGCCCGATCTTGTTTTTTGCTTTCGTTAAAAACCTTATGGATGGTGCGGTTGCCGTCCCGCTCCATATCAGCAACACTGACACCTATCTTGGGGCCCTGCTGGGGCGCCGGTTTTTTCTCCCCGCCGCCACCCCCGGGGCAGCCGACACTAACTGCCATCACCAATAAGAGCAATATGGTTAATAACCAATAACACTTGTTACGGCTAAACATCAGCTCACCTCACCAACAGTTGTTACTGGTTATTATGCTGTTTTTTCGGTTTTCTAGTAAATTTTCTTCATAAAACTTGTCCTCTAACATATGCATTAAGTGAAAGGGGATGTAGCCAATGATTGGTAGTTTGTTGCGGCAGCTAAGGGAAGTAATGGAATTCCTAAACCGCCTGATGGGCAGGCAGGAGGAGGGGCCTGAACTCTTTGCCATGATAGAACAGGCCCACCTTGACTGGCAGCATGCGATGCAGCAGTTAGACCTCTGCGACAAGGACATGTTAGATTACGTGATACACCAACTGCAAGCCAGGGAGAGAAGGTACATAGCTTTAATGATGCAGGCCAGGCAGGAGGGATTGGTGGCCTGGACACCGGATGAAAATTAACTTTCATTCATAAGCTTCTTATACTCATCCCTTACCTGCTGAAAATCTTCCCATACCGGCTTTTTTCTCCGGGGATCCCTCAGTAGGGCCGCCGGGTGATAGGTAGGCATTATTTTAATGCCGCTTTTGCTCTCCAGCCATTGACCCCGCATTTGGGTAATTTTTGCATCGGGTTTTATTAGATTTTGCAGTGCAGTGCTGCCCAGCAGCACCACTATTTGGGGCCTGATTGTTTCCAACTGCTGCCACAACCAGGGCAGGCATGCTTTAGCTTCCTTCCGACTGGGCACCCGGTTATTGGGCGGGCGGCACTTAACAATATTTGCTATATAAACATCCTGCCGCTTAATTTCTGCCGCCTCTAAAATTTTATCCAGCAATTGACCCGCAGCACCCACAAAGGGTATGCCCTGCAAATCCTCATCCTTGCCCGGCCCTTCACCAATGAGCATCAGTTTAGCCTTGGGGTTGCCCACCCCAAAAACAATATTTGTTCTGCCCGCGGCCAGACCACAATTAGTGCAGCCCTGTATCTCTTTTTCAATCAGCTCTAAACTCAAATATTTCCACCTCTGTCTCTTACATTGGTATATTTATCATTATTTTATAACAAACTACTGATAAAATCATCTATGCAATACAGGAGGGATAACGTGGCAGACATAAAAGAAAGGAATTCGCCGGATCTGGGCACCTGGGCCACCTTTCAACCGGGGTGGTGGGTATTGCACCTAATCAGCATCATTGTTGTCGGTTATTTAGGCTACTATATCCTAGCGGGTATCATGTAAAGGAGGGCACTGCCAATGGTATTTGATTTTGACCTAAAGCAAATTAACACCAACTGGGATAATTGGAAGCGCTACCTGGGACAAGCAGTTGAGTTTGCAGAAGAACTGGGCATGTCTAGAGAGCGCATCAACAATCTGGCTGCACAGGCTGGGTCTGTACTTGCAGAAAACGTTCCCCCTGCCAACCCAGAGCAAAAAACCCTAAAGGAACTGTGGGAAGTGGCAGATAAGGATGAGCAGCAGGTAATTGCCCGTCTAATGACAAAACTGGCCAGCAAAAGTATTAGCTAGCCCACACTAGAAACCCCGGTGTAGTATACAGCACCGGGATTTTTAGTGCGGAGCGCCAAAACGCTTCTTCCACTTTTCAAACCATTTAGACAGCAAACCCGAGTTTTTAATTTCCCCATGCACCCCTTCACCGCCCTCGGGCACCGGCAGCAGCCCAAAGGGCTGTGCAGGGGGAACCTTCACCAATTCCCGGCGATAGGCCTGCTGTTCACTGCTTATATAAGAAAACTCCAATAGCCCCTCGTTGTGGTGCAGCATATACTGCAGTGTGCTCTTGCTGTATAGAGGAATATCGTTCACCGCTAAAATAACATCCCCCGACCTCAGGCCGGCATTCCAGGCAGGGGTTTTGGGCAAAACATCCAATACCATTACCCCCTGGCCCGGCGGCACATAAATGGGCTGTTGGGTCATCTCCACTTTCTTGCCGATGTAAATTACTGCCTCATGGCCCAGGAAGGAAAACAAGGCCGCCATTAAACCCATCAGCAGGTACTGGTCAGAAAGCACCGCCAGCACCAGCAGTATCAGGCTGTAAATTGCTAAATATTTGGCAGAAAGCCGTGCCTTTTCTTGCGGCTTGCGGGCAGTGGCCATATCCCCATAACCCAGCCCGGCCACCACAGGTATCAAGCCGTATAAGAGCATCTCCGGGTCACCCTCTACCCGGGGCTTAATTAAGGGCCACCATTCCGGCATGGGCACACCTTCGGGGGGCAGCTCCGCCACCCCAATAACAAGCAGGGCCACCACCGGAATAGGCCAAAAACGCTGCAGTACAAAACCGCCAACCACCCGATTCCCCGCCATTTTAAAGTAGCTGGGCACCGCACCCAAATGGCCGCTGAAATAAATCAGTATACTTTCCACCATGTGCAGTATGGCCACCAGGGCCAAAACTTGCGGCACACTTATTTCCGGCCAGCCAAAAAGCAGGTGTGCCAGCGACAAAATGCCCCCGGCATAGGCAAAACACAAAAAACGCAAATTAATCATCATTAACAAGAGGGCCACCGCCCAGAGATAAATAAGCCCTGATCCGGTGAGGGTCAGGCCCACAAAGAGCATTAAAATGCTGCCAATAAGCCCACCCAGCACACCGTAGCCGGCGGCCTGCAAGGTGTCGGGCCACCAGCGACCATGCTTAAACCCAAACAGACGGTGTTTTTCCCGCAGTGTCCGGCGATATTGAAAGGCCACCAAAATAATAACCAGCCAGAAAATGGGATGTAAAATCGCTTCAATTAATTGGGTAATCAGCAGAGGTATAACTTCTAAAAAGGGGAACACCGCCTCACCTCATTATTCAAAAGGACCACGGCAATTCCGTGGCCCTTGTTCTCATACAACCATAACGGCCCTTTGCCATGGCCTAAGCCAAGGCAATACCGTCTACAGGTTTTGCATAATCTCTATCGCCTTCTGCAGTTGCATATCTTCCCTGGCGTTGGTAGGCTGTTCCAACACCACATCGGGCTCAATGCCCTCCATGTTAATATCCACTTTGTTGGGCGTCAAATAGCGGGCGGTGGTCAGCTTTAGACCTGCCCCGTCTCCCAAGGGGTACACCGTCTGCACCACACCCTTGCCAAAGCTGGTGGTACCCACAATGGTGCCCAGTTGGTGATCTTTAATTGCACCGGCCAAAATTTCCGCCGCACTGGCGCTGTGTTGGTTTTGCAGCACCACCAGCGGTAAATCCAAAGCATCCTCTGAAGCCTCAAAGGTGTGATCCTTGCCGTTCCTGTAGTCTATATGCACAATGGGCCCGCCGGGTATAAACCGGTCGGCCACCTTTGTGGCTGCCCGCAGTTCACCTCCGGGATTATTTCTTAAGTCCAGAATCAAACCCTTAATTTGTTGTCTTAGTAATTCACTTAATTTGTCAGACACCTCATCGGGGGTGTTTTCAGTAAACTGCGATATGGCCAAATAGCCAATTTCAGTATCAGGCAGCACATGTCCCTCCACAGTGGGCACCATAATTTCTTCCCTGACAATACTAAACTCCAAGGGTTCTGCAACCCCTTCCCTGGCTATGGTAAGATCCACCTTGGTACCCACCGGGCCGCGCATCATGCTGACAGCCACATCAAGGCTAATACCCCGCACATCTTCATTATTAATTTCAGTGATCTTATCCCCTGCCATCACCCCGGCCCGGGCAGCAGGGGTGCCCTCGTAGGGCCGCACCACCGTTAAGTAATCGCCTTCAATACCCACCAATATGCCTAAACCGCCAAAAGAACCGTGAATTTGTTCGTTGAGCTGTCTAAATGTTTCGGGATCCAGGTAGACCGAATAGGGGTCACCCAAGGAATCCACCACGCCGTGAATGGCACCTTCCACCAATTGTCCCGTGGGCACAGGCTCCAAGTACTGGGAGCGAATAAGCGAAACCACCTTCACCAGGTTACCTAAATTGTTATGATTGGTAAAAAGGGTATAACCGGTCACTGCCACAAATAAAAAGACCACCAGTCCGATTATAACCAGTACCTTAGAACCACGCCTGGGCCCCAATGCGTCTCTCACTAAAGAAGTCACCTACCTGCACCTAATTTACCTTTATTATACTACACCACATTGGCAAAAATTACAACAAGACTGCCTTACCCTGCTTCGATTAAATTTAGCGCTTAAACAAACCCCTCTTAATCCAAAAGGGCGCCACCAAGCGCCCTTAATATTATCTCAAATAATTTAGAGGATTAACCACACTGCCGTTTTCCCTCACCTCAAAGTGCAGGTGCGGGCCGGTAGACATACCGGTGGAACCAACCTTGGCAATTACCTGCCCCTTGTCCACCCACTGACCATAGCTAACTAACTGCTTGGAAAGGTGGGCATATAAGGTGTGCACACCGCCGCCGTGGTCCAGCATCACCACTAAACCGTAGCCGCTCATGTTATCCACCGACACAACGGTACCCGACTGGGCCGCCACCACATTGGCACTCATAGGGGCACCAATGTCAATGCCGCTGTGCATGCGCTGGGTACCCAATATGGGGTGCTTGCGCATACCAAAGGGTGAAGTGATTGTAGTATAACCGGGAGTGGGCCAAGCAAAGTTACCGCCCACAAAGGCACTGCCACCGCTTTGCTGGGCAATGCGGCGCAGTATTTCATTCTCCCTCTGTTCCAGTTCATTTAGCTGCTGCTCATACCTGCGCAAGTCCTGTTGGGCTGCCTTTAACAATTCGGCCCTTTCCCCTTGTCTTGAGGCCAGTTCAGCCCGGGCCCGCTCCTGTTGCTGGCGCACGGCTGCCAGCTCCTTTAATTTTACTTCCAAATCACTTTTTCTTACCTCAATGCGGTTTTTCTCCACCACCAGGGCGTCCATGATTTCCCTGTCTTGTTCCACTACCTTTTTAACTAACTCCAGGCGGTTAATAAAGTCAGAGAAACTGCCCGATTCTAACAGTACCTCTAAATAGCTGATTTCCCCGGCCTGGTAAAGACCCTTCAGCCGTTTCATCAGCAGCTCGGTTTTTTCTTCTAGATCCTCTTCAGCTTGCTTTAGTTCGGCTTCCACCCGATCCAGTTCTTTGTTAATGCCGTTGATGCGATTATTAAGGTCGTTAATCTCATTTTCCTTCTGGGCAATAGAAGCATTAAGGGCAGCCACCTGACGGGTGATATCCTGCACCTCACCCCTCTGGCTGCTCACCTGCTGTTTAGCCTGCTGCTGCCTTTGTTGGATTTCCCTTAACTGACTTTCCAGGTTTGACCCCGAAGCAGCTGCCGCCAAAGCCACCAGCAGCACCAAAGACATCCCCAGTACCATTATCCTTTTCCATGTCCTAGAACCCAAAGGTCCTCACCCTTTCATCACATCATATTTTGCACTACTTTTTTTCCGCCAAAAACTTGCGGATAGAAATTACACTGCCAAGGGCACCTATCAAAACCCCCGAGCCTATAAAGAGGCCAAATATAGTATTTAAAACGTCGCCCCCGGTTACCAGGCTAACAAAGGGTATCGAATCGGTGAGACGATTAACCAAAAACGAGTAAGCCGAGTATACCGCTGCCACTGCCACCAAGGCCCCTATAAGACCAATGAACATTCCCTCAATCATAAAAGGAGCACGGATATACCAGTTGGTGGCACCAAGCAGTTTCATGATGCCAATTTCTCTTCTGCGGGCAAACAAGGACATCCGAATGGTGGTGGCGATAAGGAATATGGCCGCTATGCCCAACATTCCCATCAGGCCCAGGGTAATCACCCGCACCCAGTGGGTTACCGCCAACAACCTTTCCACCAGCCCTTGTCCATAACGTACCAGCTCAACACCCGGCAGTTTTTCAAAGTGCCCGGCCAGTACCGGCACCTGATTTGCATCATTAACCCTGATGCGGTAGGCATCGGGTAAAGGGTTTTTTTCTAAATTCTCCAATAACTCCGAGTGATTACCAAAACTCTCCTTCATTTCTTCTAAAGCTTGTTCTTTAGATACAAACACCACTTCAGCTACACCGGCAGTATTTTTAATTTGCCTGCCCACCTCACCCGCTTCGGTGGTATCTAAATCTTCCTGCAGAAACACACTGATTTCTAACTCAGATTCCAACCGTTGGGTTAGATGATCAGCGTTAATTACCAAGAGCACCGAGCTGCCCAAAATTATCAACGAAACAGCCACAATAGCCATTGACGCCAGGGTCATCCAACTGTTACGCACCATAGACACCAATGCTTCACGGAAGATATAAAACAGGGTGTTAGTTCGCAAAGGTGTACACCCCGCCCTCTTCGTCTCGCACAATTCGACCATTGGAAAGACCGATCACCCTGCGCCTCATGTTATCAACAATATCCCAGGCATGGGTGGCCATCACTATGGTGGTACCAATGCGGTTAATGGCTTCAAACAGTTCCATAATTTCCTTGGACGTGGCCGGATCAAGGTTTCCCGTGGGCTCGTCGGCTAAAATTAAAACCGGGTTGTTTACCAAGGCCCGGGCTATAGCCACCCGCTGCTGTTCCCCACCGGAGAGATGGGCCGGATACTGCTTGGCCTTTTCCAGCATGCCAACCTTATTAAGGGCAGCGGGTACAATTCTTTTAATATCCTTTCTGGAAGCCCCGGTAACCTCCAAGGCAAAGCTTACATTTTCTTCCACCGTTTTTTGGGGCAGCAGTCTAAAGTCTTGAAACACCATGCCAATTTTTCTCCGCAAATGGGGCACATCTCTTTTTCTCATGCGCTGTACATTTTTGCCATTGAACATCACCTGGCCCCTGGTGGGCACCTCTTCCCGATAAATCATTTTCATCAAAGAGGACTTGCCGGCCCCGCTGGGCCCCACCAAAAAAACAAATTCGCCCTTTCGTATGCGCAGCGTTACATCCGATAGCGCCTTAACTCCGTTGTCATATACCTTCGAAACATTGTAAAAAACAATCACATGCCGCACCACCTTGTCTGTACCTATTAAACATTCGACAAGGTAAGATAAATTCCTTTAGGTAAAGGGAAATTCTGCAAGTAATTTGCTGGAATTTCGGCATTTAACCCGTGGCGGCAGAGCACGGGTCAGTAATTTTCGAAGCTGTTGACTTTAGGTAATAATTTGTATATCATTGTTAACATAGTTTTATATGGGTACTATTCTTATCAAGAGCGGTGGAGGGAAAGGCCCAATGAAGCCCGGCAACCAGTCCAGTTAATAAAACTGGGCATGGTGCTAATTCCTTCAGGCCCTATGCCTGGCAGATGAGAGGTTATAGTATAAAGGTTGTTTGCCCCTTCATCTGTGAAGGGGTTTTTTATTTAGATATAACAAGGAGGCCGTAACTATGAAAGATCAGAAATGGGGCTTTGACACCCTGGCATTACATGCCGGCCATCAACCGGACAGTGAAACTCTTTCCCGGGCGGTGCCAATCTATCAAACAACTTCCCACGTATTTAAAGACTCCCAGCATGCAGCAAAACTGTTCAACCTTGAGGAGCCCGGGCACATATATGCCCGCATCGGTAACCCCACTGTGGAAATTTTAGAAAACCGTCTGGCGGCACTGGAAGGTGGTGTAGGCGCCTTGGCTTTCGCCACCGGACATGCGGCCATCGCCGCAGCAATACTAAACATTGCTTCCAGCGGAGATGAAATTGTATCTTCCTGCAACCTCTACGGCGGTACAGTAAACTTATTTACCCACACCCTGGCCCGCCTGGGAATAAAAGTTCATTTGGTAGAGCCCGGCAACCCTGAAAACTTTAAAAGGGCCATTAATGATCGAACCAAGGCCATTTTTGCAGAAATAATCGGCAACCCCAGGTGCGACGTGCTGGATATTGAAAAGGTAAGTGCCATTGCCCACCAGGCAGGCATACCGCTTATTGTGGATAATACCTTTGCCACCCCATACCTATGCCGCCCCTTCGATTTTGGTGCAGATATAGTTGTACACTCTGCAACCAAATTCATCGGTGGCCATGGCACCAGTATGGGCGGTGTAATTATTGACAGCGGAAAATTTAATTGGGAACAAAACGATAAATTCCCCGGCCTGACAACACCGGATCCCAGTTATCACGGCATAATCTACAGTAAGGATGTGGGGGCGGCGGCATATGTGGTTAAAGCAAAAACCCAATTGTTAAGGGATTTAGGCGCCAGTTTAAGCCCCTTTAATGCCTTTTTGCTGCTTCAAGGTATAGAAACCCTTTCTTTAAGAATGGACCGCCATGTAAGCAACGCCCAAAAGGTTGCCGAATACCTGCAAAATCACCCCCAGGTGAACTGGGTATGGTACCCGGGCCTCAGCAGTCACCCCTCCCATGGGCTGGGCAAAAAGTATCTTAAAGGTGCCGGGGCAATTATGGCCTTTGGCATTAAGGGTGGCCTGGAAGCCGGCAGGCGTTTTATAGACAAGCTCCAGTTATTCTCCCATTTGGCCAACGTGGGCGACGCCAAATCTTTGGTAATACACCCCGCCTCTACCACACACAGTCAATTGTCTGAAGAAGCACAAGAAAGGGCCGGTGTAAAACCAGACCTAATTCGCCTGTCCGTCGGATTAGAAAATATTGAAGATTTGCTCCAAGACCTGGATCAAGCACTGAAAGCATAATAAACGAACCATACAGAAGACGAAAAATGCGGCAGGGGAAGTCTCACCCTGCCGCATTGAAAATTTCTATTTTGCTGTTATTTACCCTTCTGCATCCCCTGTCTTGGCCACCTTAAATTGGGCCACTTGTAACTGCATTTGGTTGGCAATTTCGGCCGGTTCCTGGGTTGCTGCAGATATCTGTTGGGTGGTAGAAGTGATCTGCTCATTGCTGGCAGCCAGCTGCTCCATTTCCTCGCTTGACTGTCTGGAGCCTTTTTGTATTCCTTCAACCATACCAATGGCTACATTAACGGAAGCAATGATGTCGGCCATGGCTTTACCGGACTCTGCTGCCAGCCGTACACCGTCCTCTACCTCCTTGGCACCCAGCTGCATGTTGTTGCTGGCCAATTCCACTCCCATTTGTACTTGTTTAATTAGCTCATTAATTTCTTTAGTGGCATTGGCCGGTTGTTCTGCCAGCGTTCTCACCTCTTCGGCCACCACCGCAAACCCTTTGCCATGTTCACCGGCCCGGGCTGCCTCAATGGCCGCATTTAAGGCCAGCAGATTAGTTTGTTCGGCAATGCCGGTAATGACATTGGTGATTGTACCAATCTGGTTTGATAGTTCATTTAAGTCCTGAATAGACTTAGCCACCTCGTTGGTGGTACTGGCAATGGCATTTATTTTTAACACCGTTTGTTCAATGGTTTCATTACCCATTTGGGCAACTTGGCCGGCCTTTTGAGATTCCTTTACCACCTCTTGGGCAGCCTCGGAACCGGTAGCGGCAGCAGCGGCCACTTCATTGGTTGCGCCGGCTATTTCCTCCACCGTGGCATTAACTTCTTCACTGGAGGCAGCCAATTCTTCACTGTGGGCCGCCAGCGATTGGGCCTTGTTGGCCATATCGCCAATTAACCTGCTTAACTTTGCGGCCATATTGTTAAAGGAGCGGGCTAAATCTCCAATTTCGTCACTGCTATCAATTTGCAGTTGATTGCTGAAGTCCCCTTCTGCATATCTATTGGCACCGTCAATTAACTGCATAATGGGCTTTTTAATAGCATTGGTCAGCACATAACTTAAAAGGACAGCTACAACAACTGCCAGACTAGATATTAACATAGAATTTCTTTTAACTGCAGTGGCATCGGTTTGGGCTTCTGTTATGTATTGTTCCCTAAAATTAAGGTTTGCCTCCACCAAGTCCGCCACTATTCTCTCCATCTCCGCTCCCACCACTGCCTGCTCTGCCAAAGTTTCTTGCAATTTGGCTTGGGCAATGGCAAGATCTGCCTCGTTTTAGGCGTTATACCTTTGCTCGATGGCAGGCAAGGTGTGCCCCACCACCTGCTGTTGGTATTTAATGATTAGATTTTTCAAGTTTTCAACAGCTTCCCTATTACCATCAGCAGCTATTGACTGCAGTTCTTCCACAAGCTCAAAGGTTTTGTTCAACCGGTCAATACATTCCTCTTTATAGCTTTCTTCGCCGGTGGCAGTGAATCCCCTCAAGCTAGACATTATTGCATAGGTTTCCAATTGAATGGCCTTTTCTACATCTACACGGTCGTTTAAAATGTCAACCTGCTGCATTTGATACTCGGTGGCCTTACTATTGTTATAGCCGTGTACTCCCAATATCAAAATCATCAGGGTTAAAACTAAATAACCCGCAGCTATTTTAGTGGCAATTCTCAACTTCATTAAATAAATCCTCCCAATTAAAATTAATTCCTTTTTTATCTTAACTATAGCGCAGCATGCTTAATGGTAAAAAATTTCAATATATACCACCTAAACCCCCCTTAAAAAATTATGCAAAAACATGAAGCTATGTTTCATAGATATATTCGACAAAAAGTTTTACAACTTTATATTTATTGACATATAAATTATTTAAGTATGAAATGGTGATATCTTTTCGTAGTTATTATTTAGCTGGAGTTAACCTACAATTACTTGATGCGAAACAAGCTAGACCGCCCTATATAAGGCGGTCTAGTATTCTCTGTATAACTCTATGATGCTGCAAAGTAAACACAGCCACCTGCGGTGAATTAGACAACAGAAGATATAATACCATTTTTGTATATTTTTTGCAACGTTTTTTCCAAGCACCTGTGTGGGTGCGACCTCCGA
>NZ_JONT01000018.1 GCF_000711975.1 Desulfofalx alkaliphila DSM 12257
GTTTCAATTCCTTATAGGTAGGCTACAAACTTGGTCGTGTTATAAAAATTTTAAGGGGGAGCAAAGTTTCAATTCCTTATAGGTAGGCTACAAACCCACTTTGGGCACTATAAAACAGTGTTATTTTACTATAAAATGGACTAAGTTGCTAATATTTTCTTATATTACAGCTTATATTACCATAAACTTAAGCAGAAATCCTTCAAAAACACCAATATTTTTTAAGATTTTTCCGTCGACCTCCAGGGGTTTTTGCACTATTGGGGGTCGACGAATTTATCGAAACTCATATTTTAGATAAAAATACAAAAAGCCACTCCCATTAGTTTAGTTTCTTATATATAATATAGAAGAATACTATAACCTTGATCGAATATTTATTAATTCATGAACTATACTAAAAAGTATTACAGCTAGAAAGGGGCGATTATTATTCTAACTGAGCAATTAAAAGACATGGGGGCGCGTTTATCCATGCTGCGGGAATCCATGGGTTTTACGCCTGAGCAAATTGTGGAGGAACTTGACATCCCGCTGGAAGATTACTTGCTTTATGAAGCAGGTAAAAAAGATTTTTCTTTTAGTTTTTTGTATAATGTTGCAAGTGTTTTAGGGGTAGACGTGCTGGATATTATCAGCGGTGAAAGTCCCAAGCTTTCACTGTGCAGCGTAGTAAGGGCCGGTGGCGGCTATGATATTAACCGGAGAAAGGCCTACAGCTACAAACATCTGGCCTATACTTTTCGCGATAAAAAAGCCGAACCGTTTTTAGTCACTGTGGAACCAAGCGGCGATGCCACACCGGAACGCCACTCCCACGAAGGCCAGGAGTTTAACTATATGGTTTCGGGAAGTATGAAATTCTTTATCGGGGATATGGTTTATACCCTCAACGAAGGTGACAGCGTATACTTCGATTCGTCGGTTCCTCACGCCATGAAGACCCTAGGCGATACCCCGGCGAAGTTTCTGGCAATTGTCATTAAATAAAGGAGGAGCCGCTTATGATTATTTATGAGAAATATATTGGCAGAAACCGTGATGATTTTGCCACTCTGGAAGATTTATATAAAAATTATGCCATATATTACCCGGACAACTTTAACTTTGCCTATGATGTGATGGACAAGCTGGCAGAGGATAAGCCTGACCAGCTGGCAATGCTGTGGGTGGGCAAAGACGGCCAAGAAAAGAGAATTACCTTTAAAGACATGAAGTATTGGTCAGACAAAACGGCAAATTATTTTAAGTCCCTGGGTATAAAAAAAGGCGACTTTGTACTGCTGGTATTAAAAAGACACTATCTCTTTTGGTATGCCATGCTGGCGCTACATAAAATCGGCGCTGTGGCTGTGCAGGCCACACACCTGTTAACCGCCAAAGATTACGTCTATCGCTGCCAGTCGGCAGGCATAAAAATGGCAGTGATAACCGGTGACGGGGATTGCACCCAGCACTTTGATCAGGCAGTTCCAGAATGTGATACCGTCCAGTTAAAAGCCGTTACCGGGCATAAGGATGCAGGAGAGGGATGGCTGGACTTTGAGGCCGGTATTGAAGCTGCCTCTGACAATTGGCAGCGGCCAACCGGAGAAGAAGCCACAAAGGTTACCGATATGATGATTATGGCCTTTTCATCGGGTACCACCGGTTATCCAAAAATGGTAGCCCATGATTATTCTTATCCCTTGGGTCATATCATAACCGGTGTCTTTTGGCATCGGGCCGAACCGGGGGGCTTACACTTCACCATCTCCGACACCGGATGGCTAAAGTCCCTGTGGGGCAAATTTTATGGCCAATGGTTTGCAGAATCAGCAGTTTTTACCTATGACTTCGATACTTTTAAAGCTGCCGATATCCTGGAAAAGCTGGCTAAATATAAGATTACCACCTTTTGCTGCCCGCCCACCATGTACAGATTTATGCTGAGGGAAGATGTGAGTAAATATGACTTATCAGCTTTAAAACACTGCGTTACAGCAGGTGAGGCGCTAAATCCCGAAGTTTATCATCAGTGGAAAAAAGCCACCGGATTGAGAATATTTGAGGGCTTTGGGCAGTCAGAAACAACACTTACCTGCTCTACCTTATATCCCTGGGTACAGCCGAAACCGGGCTCAATGGGCCTGCCCACCCCCGGTTATGAAGTGGTTATTTTGGATGAGAACGGCAATGAGGTTGACCCGGGAGTTACCGGCGAAATCTGTATTAGGGCTGAAAGAACTGGGAATAAAACACTGGGTCTGTTCATGGGCTACTATCAGGATGAAGCCGGCACCCAAAGAGCATGGAATAACGGCATATACCATACCGGGGACACTGCCTACCGCGATGAGCTGGGCTTTGTATGGTATGTGAGCAGAAATGATGACATCATTAAATCTTCCGGCTACCGGATCGGACCCTTTGAGGTGGAATCAGCCCTGGCAGAACACCCGGCTGTTTTGGAGTCAGCGGTGACAGGAGTGCCGGACCCCATCAGGGGGGTTGTAGTGAAGGCCACCATTGTTTTATCCAAGGGCTACCAACCCAGTGATGAACTGGTTAAGGAATTACAGAATCACGTTAAGAAAACAACCGCCCCCTATAAATACCCCAGGGTAATCGAGTTTGTGGATGAGCTTCCTAAAACCATCAGCGGTAAAATCCGCCGGGTTGCCATCAGGGAAAAGGATAAGGAAAAATACAAGTAATGTAAACCCCTTTGGGGCCGACCTTAGTCGGCCCCAAATTTAATTTATAGTTTAATGCTGCCCTTGCCCCTTATAGAAGAAATATGGTTATATAGGATATGATAATATTGTAATTATCAAAACATCCGGAGTGTTTATTTTATGCTGGCATTGTTGAAGTATTTAAAACCCTATGGATTTTCAGTGGTGCTCATTGTTGTTTTAACATTGGTGAGTACATTTCTGGAACTCTTACTGCCCACGCTAATGGCAAATGTGGTGGATGTTGGGATTGTCAACGGGGACATTCCCTATATCTTGAAAACCGGTGGATGGATGATTATTATTTCCATCCTTGCCATTATTTTTACCATTGCCGCCTTTTATTTATCTGCCAAGGTGTCCCTTGGGTTTGGAAAAATGCTTCGACGGGATTTGTTTGTTCATGTGGAAAACTTCTCACTGGAAAGCTTTAATCAGTTTGGTACCGCATCGCTTATTACCAGAACCACCAACGATATCAAGCAAATACAAGATGTATTAAATGTCCTGCTCCGAATAATGACCAGGGCGCCTTTAATGCTGGTCGGAGGCATCATTTTAGCAGTGTCAAGAGAGGCAACCCTTTCCCTCGTTTTTTTAGTGGCCTTACCCCTTTTGGGTGCGGTTATCTTTCTTGTTGCGCGCCAGGCAATCCCGCTATTTGCAACCCTGCAGCAGAAAACGGACAGGTTGAATTTGGTAATTAGGGAAAGCCTAACCGGAGTACGGGTCATCCGTGCCTTTAACAGGGTTGAGGATGAAAAAAAACGCTTTGATGAAGCAAATGAAGCCTTTAGGGATACGGGAATAAGGGTAAGTAAAATGCTGGCCACCCTTTTCCCGGCCATGCTGATCATTATGAATTTCACCAACGTAGCAATCATTTGGTTTGGTGCCATTCGCATTGATCAGGGCCACATGCAGGTGGGAAATATGATGGCCTTTATACAATACGCAGCCTTTATTCTTACGTCCTTAATCATGCTGTCAATGACCTTTATCATGATTCCACGGGCCCAAGCCTCTGCCAAGCGTGTCAATGAAGTGCTGCAGGTTAAAGGGGCAATTGCGGACCCCGAAGCGGCGGTCCAAGAAAGAAGCCAAAGGGGTTATGTTGAATTTAAAAATGTGACCTATTATTATGCCGGAGCGGAAAAACCTGCCCTTAAAAACATTTCGTTTTTGGCTAAACCGGGGGAAACAACGGCCATTATAGGCAGCACCGGGGCAGGTAAATCTACCCTAATACAGCTGATCCTTCGCTTCTATGATCCAAAGTCGGGGGTAATTTTAGTTGACGGCGTGGACATCAAGCAGATGACTCAAAAGACACTGCGGCAAAGGATTGGCTATGTGCCACAACAGGCTACACTCTTTAGCGGAACCATTGCAGAAAATATTCGCCTTGGCAAGCCCGACGCAACAGACCAAGAGGTGCTTCAGGTGCTGGAAATTGCCCAAGCCGCCGACCTTGTCAATGAAAAAGAAGGCGGCATCAATGCCATGGTTTATCAATCCGGCGGCAATTTGTCCGGCGGCCAAAAGCAGCGGCTGTCCATTGCCCGGGCATTAATTCGCAAACCAAAAATCTATATTTTTGATGACAGTTTTTCTGCCCTGGATTACAAAACAGATGCAAGGTTAAGAAAAGCCCTAAAAGATTATATTAAAGACGCAACCATGATTTATGTGGGGCAGCGGATCAGCACCGTAAAGGATGCCGATCAAATTATTGTTTTAGAGCAAGGGGAAATAGTGGGAATAGGAAGACATGAAGAGCTATTAAGGGAAAACAGGGTCTACCAAGAAATTGTTGAATCACAGTACACAAAGGAGGAAGGGGGCCATGAGTAGGTGGCGAAGAAAGCAGCAGCCGGTAACAAAACCGGCGGAATTTAAGAAAACACTGCTGCGTTTAATAAGCTACTTAAAGCCTGAGCGCAAGAGAATAATGGCAGTGGCGGCCTTTGCTCTCTTTTCCACTGTCTTTAATGTGCTTAGCCCCATTATATTAGGCAGTGCCACCACATCAATTTTTGACAGTGTCACAAGAGGTACCGCCATTGACTTTGCCTTTATCGGCCGGGTTGCCCTGACCTTGCTCGCTCTCTACCTCTTTGCTTCACTGTTTTCTTTTCTACAGCAGTATTTAATGGCCGGTGTCTCACAGCGAACCCTTGCCAATTTAAGGAAGGAAGTAAATGATAAATTAAGCCGGGTTCCCTTAAAATTTCATGACCGGCATAGCCACGGAGAGCTGTTAAGCCGGGCAGTGAACGATATTGACAACATCACCTATTCCCTGCAGCAGGGATTGCCACAAATCATTACTTCTGTCATCACCATAGTGGGCATTATTGCCATGATGCTGTATATTAGCCCCCTATTAACCCTGGTTGTTTTCATAACCATTCCCCTAAGTTTGTTAACCTTACGAATAATCGCTTCATATTCACAGCAGTATTTTAGGGATCAGCAAAGGGAGCTAGGGCAATTAAACAGCCATGTGGAAGAAATGTTTAGCGGCCACCAGGTGGTCAAAGCCTTCGGCCACGAGGAAAAAGCAATTGAACGCTTTAACGAAATGAATGACCGCCTGTATGCCGCAGGCTGGCGTGCCCAATTTATTTCCGGCATTATGATGCCCTTGATGGCCTTTATCGGAAACCTAGGCTTTGTCTTTGTCAGCATTGTAGGCGGTGTGCTTGTGATAAACCAGAGCATTTTAATCGGAAATGTGCAGGCCTTTATTCAATATACCCACCAAATCTCCCACCCCATGGGGCAAATTGCAGGTATTGCCAATACCATTCAAAATGCTTTGGCCTCTGCGGAACGAATCTTTGCCTTATTAGACGAAGAAGAAGAAAAAGAGGAAGAGGGTTTATCCATAGAGCTTGATGCCATTAAAGGCCATGTGGCCTTTAAACAGGCAGCCTTCGGTTATGATAAAAATGAGCTGCTGATAAAGGACTTGAATATCGATGTGAAAGAGGGCCAAATGGTTGCCATTGTCGGTCCAACCGGGGCAGGTAAGACAACACTGATTAATTTACTCATGCGTTTTTATGAACTTGACGGCGGACAAATACAGATCGGCGGCATCAAGACCACCGATTTATCACGGGAACAGGTGCGCAGTATTTTTGCAATGGTTTTACAGGATACCTGGCTGTTCAGCGGGACAATTAAGGAGAATATTGCTTACGGCAAAAAAGATGCCAGCGATGAGGAAATTAAATCAGCCGCCCGTGCGGCATATGCCGACGATTTTATTCGCAAACTGCCCGATGGATATGATACAGTCCTTGAGCAGGATGCCTCAAATATCTCCCAGGGACAAAAGCAGTTATTGACCATTGCCCGGGCAATTATTTCCGACCCAAAAATCTTAATTTTAGATGAGGCAACCAGCAGTGTAGATACAAGAACTGAGCTGCATATCCAAAAGGCAATGAAGCGTATCATGAAAAACAGAACAAGCTTTGTCATTGCCCACCGTCTATCTACCATTAAGGATGCTGATGTTATTTTAGTAATGAACAAGGGCCGTATAATCGAAAAGGGAACCCATCAACAGCTTCTTGATAAAAAAGGCTTTTATGCAGACTTGTATCAAAGTCAGTTTGCCCAGTAAGACGGCTAAAGCCACCCCTGTATTAAATACAGGGATGGCTTTTTTGTTTGCCGCTACCCTCTTGATTGTCTATACATTTTTTATAAATAAATTTATTACATTGGCTCCGCCAATAATTGCCCCCAGAGAACTGCCTATGTTGGTCAAGGCCACGATTAACAAAACCCTGGTTGCCTTGTTTCTCCAAAATCCCTTGACACTTAAAATATCTTCCGGCAAGTTTTGAAAATCTTCCACCGTCGGCCGCCGCAGGTAGGCCTGTACAATTCCTGCAAACCAGCCGGCTGCCAGCAAGGGATTTAAGGAACTTATGGGTGATACAAGGGCAGCAGAGGCTATGGTAAGAGGATGCCCCAAGGCCAGAGCAGCCCCTATTGATGCACACAAACAGTTCCACCACACCCAAGTTACAGTTTGGTCAATGCCAAGGGAGGGGTTCAGATAAAAACTGTATCCAATCATACTTAAAATAAGTATCGGAATAGTCCAAGCAATGATTTTCACTGTCTTAGATTTGGGGGGTATTTTATTTAAAGCCGCTAGGTCATGTTCCTTGGTAATCTCTTTTTTTATGCCCGGAAGGTGTGCCGCCCCTACCACGGCCACAATTTTTTCCCCCGGTGCATCTTTAATCTTTTGAGATAAATACTGATCCCGTTCATCTATTAAAGGCCTCTTTAATTCCGGGAAAGACTGCGAAAAATCACTGAGCATTGCGTTGAGCATGTCCTGGGTTTTTAATTGTTCTAATTCCTCTTCTGTAATCTCATCATCGCTAAAAATACCCAGCAAAATTTCCCAGAATAATCTAATCTTACCCCAAAACCCCATGCTGTGCCATATGCGCAAAAAGGTGGTTTGTATATTTCTGTCGGCCAGCACCAATTCAGCACCTATTTCATTTGCCGACTCAATACCCTGAATTAGTTCTTTACCCGCCCTAATATCCATTTGCTTTGCCAGGCGTTTTTGTGTCGAGGATAGAAAAAGATTTACCAGAAGAAAAGTTGCCTTCTTTTCTTTAATAACCTTAAATATATCCATCTTCTTCCACTGGTCGTGGGCTTTGATGGATTGATACCTTTGCTCGTCCAGCTCCACGCAAACGGTATCCGGCCTTTCAGTTTCAATAACTTCCTTTACTTGTTCTGCACTTTGCCTAGATATATGGGCTGTTCCAATGATTATAATTTCTTTACCGTCCAGGTTTATTCTAGTAATATTTTGCTCAGACATTGGATTCCTTCCTTAATAAAAATTAAATTTATATTTTAATTATAGCCTTTTAAACCCTTTTATTATAGCACATATATTGCCCTCAGCCGGTACCAAATTTTGAAGCCCCTTAGGCATGAAATCCCCTGCATTACAGGGGATTTCCATTAGAGGTTATGTTTTTTTATAAAATCATTGATTACCTCAGTGAGATTGGGGCTGCCCACCTCGTCTAGCTCATAATGCACACGGGTACAAGGTTTATTAATGTTAATAACCCTGGTCAGATCAATTGGGGTGCCGATAATAACGGCATCGCAGTCGGTGTTGTTAATTGTTTCTTCCAGGTCTTTTAACTGCTGCTCGCCGTAGCCCATGGCAGGCAGCAGGGCACCAATGTCCTTGTAAGTTTCAAAGGTGTCCTTAAGCTTACCTACAATATACGGGCGGGGATCTACCAGTTCCTTAGCGCCAAAACGCTGTGCCGCAATGGTTCCCGCCCCCAGCTTCATTTCACCATGGGTGAGGGTGGGGCCATCCTCCACCACCAGCACTCTCTTTCCTTTAATTAAATCCGCATTGTCCACGTTAATTTTAGATTCAGCCTTAATTATTACAGCCTTTGGATTTACGCTTTTAATATTTTCTTCTACCATATTTATCGAATGGCCGTCGGCACTGTCAATTTTATTAATGATTGCCACATCCGCCGTTCTTAGGGCCACCTCTCCCGGATAGTAGTTTAATTCGTGGCCGGGGCGGTGCGGATCCAATACCGTGATGGCTAAATCCGGCTTGTAGAATGAAAAGTCATTGTTTCCGCCGTCCCATAAAATAACATCGCAGCCGTCGGCGTCTTCTTCCGCCGCCCTTAAAATTGCCTCATAATCAACACCGGCGTATATAATGTTTCCCCTTATGACATGCGGTTCATATTCTTCCATTTCCTCCACGGTGCAATTGTGTTTCTTTAAATCCTCTAGGGTGGCAAATCTCTGCACCTTTTGTGCCGCAAGATCGCCATAGGGCATTGGGTGTCTCACCGCAACCACTTTGAGATTATTTTCCATTAACAGTTCAATAACCTTGCGTGAGGTCTGGCTTTTTCCACAGCCGGTTCTTACGGCACACACCGAAATGACAGGCTTGCTGCTTTCTAACATTGTATAGCCGGGGCCCATAAGTTTAAAATCGGCACCCGCTGCATTTACAATGGCGCTTACACCCATCACAGTTTGATAATTTACATCACTGTAGGCGAAAACACACTCATCTACCTCTAAGTCTTTAATTAGTTGAGGCAGCATATCCTGAGAATATATCGGAATACCTTCCGGATACAAACTGCCCGCCAGTTCAGCCGGGTATTTTCTGTTATCTATATCTGGGATTTGAGCGGCAGTAAAGGCCACCACCCTGTAATTTTCCTTGTCCCGATAATATGTATTAAAATTGTGGAAATCCCTTCCCGCAGCCCCAATAATGATCACATTTTTTCTATCCATACTGCAAACATCCCCTTTTGTATAATCATTCATTCAACTAGTATATTTTACACCATAAACCCTACCCTTAACAATAGACATATTATGTATAATCATAATTTAAAGGGTTCGATAAATCGAACCCTTACATACATATGGATGGGACACCGCACCACAGAAAAGTTGAGCCCCAAGTAAAAATTGAGACCCCACAAAGATACATCCAAATTGATGTGTTTAACTCAAACTTTTTACCAATGCCACCAATTTATCTACCACTTCGTTTAGCTTCTGCTCATCCTTTGCTTCGGCCATTACCCGCACCAGGGGTTCCGTACCCGATGGGCGTACCAAAACCCGTCCCTCACCCTGCAGGTACTTTTCCGCCTCGGCAATGGCTTGGGCCAGTTTTTCGTTTTCCATCACTGCATCTTTATCTTCCACCCGTACATTTTTTAAAAGTTGTGGATAGCGCTGCATTTGACCGGCCAGCTGGGCCAGCGATTGGCCTGTTTCTTTCAGCACCGACAATAATTGCAGTGAAGTAATTACACCGTCCCCGGTGGTGTTATAGTCCAAAAAGATAATGTGACCCGACTGCTCACCGCCAAAGACCGCCTTAGCCTCCATCATTTTTTCCAAGACGTAGCGGTCGCCCACCTTGGTTTCCAACACCTTAATGTTGCTCTCTTTCAGGGCGGTATGCAGTCCAAGGTTGCTCATCACCGTTACCACCACCGTATCCAGGGGCAGTTTGCCTTTGCCTTTTAAATACTTGGCACAAATAACCATAATCTGATCGCCGTCCACCAAGCGGCCGTCGGCATCAACCGCCAGGCAGCGGTCAGCATCCCCGTCATAGGCAATACCAAGGTCGGCACCCTGTTCAACAACTTTTTTCATTAACACTTCCGGATGGGTAGAGCCGCAGCCATCGTTAATATTTACACCGTCGGGGTAGCTAAAAATAGGTATTACCTCTGCACCCAATTCTTCAAGCACCTGGGGTGCCACCCGGTAGGCTGCGCCGTTGGCACAATCCACCACTATTTTCAACCCCTTTAGGTTGCCGTCCACCGTTTTTCGGACATATTTAACATACCTGTCAACGGCATCATTTATTTGGTAGGCGCGGCCCAATTGGCCGGCCACCGGCGCAGGATATGAATATTGGTCGTTTAACACCAAAGATTCAATTTCTTCTTCTATTTCATCGCTCAGTTTGTAACCGCTGGGCCCAAAGAATTTAATGCCGTTGTCTTCCACCGGGTTGTGGGACGCTGAAATGACCACCCCCGCTGCCGCACCCAATTCTCTGGTTAAATAGGCTATGGCCGGCGTGGGCACTATGCCAACCTTATAGACATCCACCCCCACCGAACAAATACCGGCCACCATGGCTGCTTCCAGCATATCACCGGATATTCTGGTATCCCTGCCTATTACCACTCTATTTGCTTCACCTTGGCCGGCCAGCACCACGGCACCGGCACGACCCAGTTTAAAGGCCAGTTCCGGGGTCAGTTCGCGGTTGGCCACACCCCGCACTCCGTCCGTACCAAAAAGTTTTGCCATAGTATTCCCCTTTCAAAAAACCTAATAATGGCATTTTGCATAATGAAACAATGCTATTATACTTGCCGGCAAATGCCATTGTCAATTTTTTGCTATATTATATATTTCTGCAAAATGCACTTACTGCTCTCTTTGCTCCTCTGCCTCCCCATCGCCTTCCGGCGGCTGTTCCGGTGTCGTTGACTTAGGTTTTTGAACCAACTCCACCTTTACCTCCGTCTTGTCCGGCTGCAGCAGCACTGCGTTCTGGGGCAGTTGCAAGTTTACAGTGCGCTTTACATTGTCCTTTAGGCCATTTAGGTTTATTGGTTCGGTGACTACTTCTGATATTCGGGCCAGCACCTCTGCGGAGGCGTAAACCTGTACCACCGCCGGCTCTGCCGCCGTTGAGCTCACCTGGTATTCCTCATCAGGGGCGCCGATGGTGCTTACACGAATTGGCACAGTTTTGTGGGGCACACTCACATTAATGGGCACAACCACCCGCACCACTTCAGGGGAAAGCCGCACCTGCCCCTGATGTATTGTTATTGGCAGGGAATAATCTATATTTTGATTGGCCCCCTCCACATTTACCGTTACGGGTACCTGCTCTATGGCATTGACCAGCCTGCCGGGACCCCGGGCCAGCACAGCGTTGGGCACTATGAGAGGATCCCCGGCGGAAAAACCGGGCTGGGGGTTACCCTGCAAAAAGACCTGCACCGGCACCTGTTTTTGTACCATCTGGTCAATGGTTACCGCAACGGTATTGGGAATAACCTGTGCCACTTGAACACCCGGCGGGGCAGTTACCTGTACCGGCAGCATGTTTTCCCCCATGGTCGCTTCAGAAAAATCCACCACTGCCCTGAAGTCTTCCGGTGCCAACCCTGCAACCCTGAGATTAATTGTATTTACGCGCACACTTACCCGATCCGGCAAACCCTCCGCTATCATCTCCTCGGGCAGGTTTACCGCCTCCAGTGCCACGCGGAATTCCTGTTCTTGTAGGGGGCTTTGCACATTGTTCACATACACCCACAGTATCACTGCAATCATAAGGGATACCAGCATCAGTGAATATCTTTGCCAAGCCCTGGATTTAAAGTTAAACAGCTTCATTGGCTACCACCGCTTCTCTTCCAGAAATTTGTCAAGTTGGGGGCAGGTTTTGGTTGTAAAGATTCAATTAGCCGCTGTTTTAAGGTGGACTCGTCAAGCATTCTGTGCAGCACTCCCTCATGGGCCAGGGAAATATCACCGGTCTCTTCGGAAACAATAATGGTCAGGGCATCGGAATACTCTGTGATGCCCACCCCTGCCCGGTGGCGGGTACCTAAATTATGGCCCAGCTGGCTTTCGGTTAGGGGTAAAAAACAAGCCGCCGCGGCAACCCTGTCGCCCCTAATAATACAGGCACCGTCATGCAGGGGCGTTTTGGGCACAAAAAGGTTGACGATGAATTCAGAACTAATTAAACCGTCTATTCTTACACCGGTATCAATATATTCTTCTAAACCGGTGATCCGTTCAATTACTATCAAGGCACCCATGTTATTTTTAGAAAGCACCTGCACTGCCCGCACCACTTCATTGATCATCCGTGACTTATCCTCTTCCCCCATGTTGATCAGGCTGCGGGCAAAAAATTTACCCCGGCCCAATTGTTCCAAGGCCCGGCGCAATTCCGGGTGGAAGACAATGGGCAGAGCAACCACCAAGGCAAACATGGTTTGGGTGAGCAGCCAGTTAATGGTATGCAGCTGCAGCCAACTGCTTAAGGTGGTGGCCACAAGCAGTACCACAATTCCTTTTATCAGCTGTACTGCACGGGTGCCTTTGATTACCTGCATCAGCTTGTACAGGACAAAGGCCACAATCAAAATATCAAGTATACTGATAAAAGAAAAAGGTATATTATTTAAAGCCTGCAGTTGGTCAAGCAAGGACCCACCCTCCTTAGCAGCGGTGTTTGTAAAAACCGTAAAAGTTTAAAAGCACCTTTATTATACTATTAATATGCCCCGGGTTAAATAATGTAGCGTGATAAAATGTTGAAAACAGTAAAAGAGGCACTAAAATTTGTGCCCCTTTAAATAATATATGTTGTAAATATTCGCCCTTAGTTTTCATTTTCCAACAGGCCGTAGGCCATACTGTCTGCCAAGGCCTGCCAACTGGCTTCTATAATGTTAGTGGATACCCCGACGGTGCTCCAGGAACGGCGCCCGTCGCCGGTTTCAATTAACACCCTTACCAGCGCCTCGGTGCCGGCCTTTTCATCCAGCACCCGCACCTTATAGTCATTTAGCTTCATATCATTTACTGCGGGATATACCCCCACCAGGGCTTTGCGCAGGGCGTTATCCAAGGCGTTTACCGGACCGTTGCCTTCGGCTGCGGTATGCACCACGTCATCCTTGACCTTCATTTTAATTACAGCCTCGGAATATACCGGCTGGTCTTCTTTAAGTTCCATAATAATGCGTATGTTTTGCAGTGAAAAGGGTTCCTTATAGCCGTTAAAGACCCTGCGCATCAATAACTCAAAGGACCCCTCCGCCGCTTCAAACTGGTAGCCTTTATTCTCTAAATGTTTAATTTCCTCTAGCAGCTGGCGGCTCTCAGGGCTTTGTTTTTCCATGTTCACATTGAGTT
This sequence comes from Desulfofalx alkaliphila DSM 12257, assembly GCF_000711975.1. NCBI lineage: Bacteria > Bacillati > Bacillota > Clostridia > Eubacteriales > Peptococcaceae > Desulfofalx > Desulfofalx alkaliphila. Next base: position 13,269 of record NZ_JONT01000018.1, read on the forward strand.
CTTTAAATTTATACAATAGGTTTGAAATACCTGATAACTCAGATACCAAAACCTTGCGCTGGTTGCCCACCTGTTCCGGCTCCATGTGCTCATAGGTGGATGCGTTTTTCATCAAGGCGCTAACATGAATGCCGCCCTTGTGGGCAAAGGCACTGCTGCCCACAAAGGGTTGGGTGGGGTTGGGGTTGACATTGGCCACCTCACTGACATAGCGGGACATTTCAGTTAAATGCACCATCTTTTCTTGGGGTATGCTCTGGATCTTGTATTTGAAATTTAAGTTGGGAATAACCGAGCACAGGTTAGCGTTGCCGCACCTTTCCCCGTAACCGTTTACCGTGCCCTGCACCTGGCTTGCCCCGGCCTTTACCGCCATGAGGCTGTTGGCCACCGCCAATTCACAGTCGTTGTGGGCGTGGATGCCCAGCGGCACCTTGATCTGGCGGGCAACTTCCTTCACAATTTCATAGACCTCATTGGGCATGGTGCCCCCGTTGGTGTCGCACAGCACCACCGTCCGGGCCCCACCGCGGCAGGCCGCTTCCAGGGTGGCCATGGCGTACCGGCTGTTGGCCTTGTAGCCGTCAAAAAAGTGTTCTGCATCGTAAATTACTTCCAAGCCTTGGCTTTTAAGGTAGGCAAGGGTCTCCTCAATCATCTTTAGGTTTTCTTCCAGGCTTGTTTTTAGGGCCTGGGTCACATGAAAATCCCAGGACTTGCCAAATATGGCCGCAGCTTTTACTCCGCTTTCTATAATTGCCTTTAAATTGGCATCCTCCCAAACGCCTATGCCCGGCTTGCGGGTACTGCCAAAGGCGGTGACAAGGGCATTTTTAAACCGGTATTGGCTTATTTTTTGAAAAAATTCCATATCCTTGGGGTTAGAACCTGGCCAACCACCTTCGATATAGTGAAAGCCCATGGCATCCAGTTTCAATGCTATTTTAATTTTGTCATCCACTGACAGTGAAATACCCTCTCCTTGGGTGCCATCCCGCAGGGTTGTATCATATATCTCTACCGTTGGCAAAGTTCAATCACTCCCATACATCACTTATAATTCATTTATCACCAGGTCTCCCATTTCCTCGGTGCCCACCTGTTTCATTCCCGGCTGCATAATATCCCCGGTGCGGTAACCCTTTGCTAACACCTTGGCAACGGCCTCTTCCACCGCCCGGGCTTCTTCTTCCATATTAAAGGTAATGCGCAGCATCATGGCGGCAGACAGTATGGTCGCCAAGGGATTGGCCAGGTTTTTCCCTGCCAGGTCCGGGGCTGAGCCATGGATTGGTTCGTACAGGGCCACCCGGCCGCCAACGCTGGCCGAGGGCAGCATGCCGATGGAACCGGTCAGCTGGGCTGCCAGATCCGTCAATATATCGCCAAACATATTCTCCGTTACCATCACATCAAACTGCTTTGGCGCCCGCACCAACTGCATGGCGCAGTTGTCCACATACATGTGTTCCAGTTCCACCTGGGGGTACTCCGGTGCAAGGCCCGCCACCACCTCCCGCCAGTGGCGGGAAGATTCCAGCACGTTGGCCTTATCCACCGATGTAACCTTGCCCCGGCGCTTTTGGGCCAGCTCAAAGGCCAGCTTTGCCACCCGCTTAATTTCCGGGGTGGTGTATACCAAGGTATCAACTACCCTAAAGCCTTCGTCGATGGCTTCCTTTTTCTTTTCACCAAAGTAGAGGCCCCCGGTCAGTTCCCGAACAACCATAATATCGAGATTTGATACCACCTCGTTCTTTAAGGTGGAGGCATCGGCCAGTTGGGGAAACACCCTCACCGGCCGCAGGTTGGCGTAAAGCCCCAGCTCTTTTCTCAGGGGCAGCAGGGCACCTAGCTCAGGGCGCAGTTCCACCGGCAGCTTTTCCCACTGGGGACCGCCCACTGCGCCCAGCAGCACCGCATCGCTTTTTTTACAAAGGGCCAGCGTTTCCTCCGGCAGCGGATGCCCCTTTTGATCATAGGCCGCTCCGCCAATTAAAGCCTTTTCAAACTCAAAGTGCCGGCCGAACTTTTTCTCCACAGCCTTAATTACCTTTAAGGCCTGGGGCACTATTTCGGCGCCGATGCCGTCGCCGGGCAGTACCGCAATTTTAGCCATCATTCTTCACCCTTTTTGCCACATAGTTTATCAGTCCGCCGGAGGCAATGATGTGCTGCATAAATTCAGGCACGGCGGTGGCCCGGTAGCTTTCATTTTGGGTTAAATTTTTAATTTCGCCGGTGTCTGCATTAACCTCCAGCCTATCGCCGGGCTGTATTCTATCTGCCCCGGCGGCACATTCAAAGATGGGCAGGCCAATGTTTAAGGCGTTTCTGTAAAATATGCGGGCAAAGGACTTTGCAATAACACAGGATATACCGGCAGCCTTAATGGCAATGGGGGCATGCTCCCGGGAACTGCCGCAGCCAAAGTTTTTGCCGGCCACTATTATGTCACCGGCCTCAATATTTTTGTAGAAATTGGGGTCCGCATCCTCCATACAGTGCTTTGCCAACTCCGCCGGGTCTGATGTGTTGAGGTGGCGGGCAGGTATAATTACGTCGGTATCTATATCATGGCCAAATTTCCATGCCTTTCCGTTTAGCTTCAATTTAATCTACCTCCTCAGGGCTGGCAATACGGCCCAGGATGGCTGACGCCGCAGCCACTGCCGGGTTAGACAGGTATATTTCACTTTCGGGATGCCCCATACGGCCCACAAAGTTGCGGTTGGTGGTGGCTATTGCCCGCTCGCCCTTGGCCAGAATTCCCATGTGACCGCCCAGGCATGGGCCGCAGGTGGGGGTGCTCACCGCAGCACCGGCATCGATGAAGATTTCTATTAAGCCTTCGCCCATGGCCTGGCGGTAAATTTCTTGGGTGCCGGGGAAGATAATCATGCGCACATCCCTGTGTACCTTTTTACCCTTCAGCACCTCTGCCGCCAGCCGCAGGTCTTCCATACGGCCGTTGGTACAGGAGCCAATCACCGCCTGGTCAATTTTTACATCCCCCGCCTGGCTTACCGGGCGGGTATTTTCCGGCAGGTGGGGGAAGGCCACCACCGGCTCAATTTCACTGACATCAATTTCGTAAACCTCTGCGTATTTAGCATCGGGATCGCTTTCATAGAAGGTAACAGGGAATTTGGACCTGCCTTCCACATAGGCCCTGGTCTTTTCGTCCGGCTCAATAATGCCGGTTTTAGCACCGGCCTCAACGGCCATGTTGCACATGGTGAATCTTCCGTCCATGGAAAGTTCTTTAATGACCGGACCGGTAAACTCCATTACCTTATAAAGGGCACCGTCCACACCGATTTTTCCAATGGTGTATAGGATTAGGTCCTTACCCCCCACCCAGGGATTTAATTTACCGTGGTAGACAAACTTAATGCTTTCAGGTACCTTAAACCACGTTTCGCCCAGGGCCATGGCTGCCGCCATGTCGGTACTGCCCGAACCGGTGGCAAAGGCACCCAGGGCACCGTAGGTACAGGTGTGTGAGTCGGCCCCAATTACCACGTCGCCGGGGCCCACCAGGCCCTGTTCCGGCAGCAGGCAGTGTTCTATACCCATACGCCCCACTTCGAAATAGTTAGTTATCTTGTACTCCTTGGCAAACTCCCGCAGTATCTTTGCCTGCTCCGCTGATTTTATATCTTTATTGGGAGTAAAGTGGTCGGGCACCAGGGCAACCCGGTGCCGGTCAAACACCTTATCCACACCGATTTTGGCAAATTCCCGGATAGCCACCGGGGCTGTGATGTCGTTGCCCAGTACCAAATCAACCTTGGCATTGATTAGTTGGCCCGGTTCCACCCGGTCTTTTCCTGCATGGGCAGCCAGTATCTTTTCTGCTATTGTCATGGGCATGATATATATTCACCTACACTTTTTAATAAGTTCTTTAATCCATATTAATAATTGAAGATTTACTCCCTAAGCCTTATTCTTTTCAAATACCACCTTGTTGGCTGCATTTACGTAGGCTTTGGCGCTGGCCTCTAAGATGTCTGTGCTTACGCCGCGGCCAATGTATGTTTTGCCGTTGTCTGCCTTGCGCAGTTTCACCGTTACGTCCCCCAGGGCATCCTTGCCCCCGGTCACCGCATTGATGAGGTATTCTTCTAAAACCAGATGTAAACCGATAATTTTATCAATTGCTTTATAGATGGCATCCACCGGGCCGTCGCCGCAGGAGGCCTCTTCTTTTGTTTCACCGCCCACCTTTAAGCCAATGGTGGCCGTGGGCACCACGGTGGTGCCGCTGGAGATATGCAAATAACTCAATTCGTAGGTATTTGGCAATTCCCTGATTTCCTCCTCCACAATGGCTTCCAGGTCATGGTCGGTTATTTCTTTCTTTTTATCTGCCAATCTTTTAAAACGGGCAAAGGCCTTTTCCAGTTCGTCCTCGGAAAGCCCATATCCCAGCTCACTCAACCGCTCCTTAAAAGCGTGCCTGCCGGAGTGCTTGCCCAGCACCAGGTTGCTTTTAGCAATGCCCACCATGGCAGGGTTCATTATTTCGTAGGTGGTGCGTTCCTTTAACATTCCGTCCTGGTGAATACCTGACTCGTGGGCAAAGGCGTTTTTGCCCACAATGGCCTTATTGGACTGTACCAGCATACCGGTTAGGCTGGATACCAGCCGGCTGGTACGGTAAATTTCTTCGGTGACAATATTAGTAGAAACATTGTAGTAGTCTTTACGGGTATGCAGGGACATGATCACTTCTTCCAGGGCTGCGTTGCCCGCCCGCTCTCCAATGCCGTTTATGGTTCCTTCCACCTGGCGGGCGCCGGCGGATACCGCCGCCAAGGAGTTGGCCACCGCCATACCCAAGTCGTCATGGCAGTGCACACTGATGATGGCCTTATCTATGTTGGGTACCCCTTTGACAATGTTTGCAATAAAGTTTTTAAATTCCTCCGGGGTGGCATAGCCCACCGTGTCCGGAACGTTTATCACCTTGGCACCGGCTTCAATGACCGCTGTGAACACCTTACACAGGTATTCCAAGTCGGAGCGGGAGGCATCTTCGGCGGAAAATTCCACATCGGAAGTATATTTACAGGCGTGTTTCACCGCTGCCACCGCAGCCTCCAGCACCTGCTCCCGGGTTTTTCTCAGTTTGTATTTTAAGTGTATATCCGAGGTGGCAATAAAGGTGTGTATGCGGGGCTGCTCTGCCTCTTTAACGGCCTCCCAAGCCCGGTCGATGTCATTAAAGTTGGCCCGGGCCAGGGCTGCCACCGACGCCCCCTTTACTTCGCGGGCCACTGCCTGCACCGCTGCAAAGTCTCCCGGCGAAGTAACAGGGAAACCGGCTTCCATCACATCTATGCCCATCTTAGCCAACTGCCGGGCAATCTGCACCTTTTCGGTAACATTAAGACTGACCCCCGGGGACTGTTCCCCATCCCGCAGGGTGGTATCAAAAATATATACGCGGTTACCCAAGATCTTCACCTCCATAGTTCTGAGTTAGCGCAAATATTTTACATTTATACAATTAATTAACATTCTCAAAGTAATAAATTCCGCGTAGGGCGCCTTTGGTCGCGCCCTACTTATTGCTATTCAATTTACTATTCAATGCACTGGTCTATCCCTTGGCCTGCCATTACCATGGGCATTACATTTTCTTCCCTGTCAATGAGGCAGTTTACTATGGCCCCACCGGGCCGGTCGAATACCTTTGGCAGTACCTCCGCCAACTGACGGGGGTTTGTTACGGTGTAACCCTTTATGCCATAGACTTGGGCCAGGGCGGCAAAGTCCAGGTTAAAGCTGAAGTCCACCGCCATGTATCTTTTATCGCAGTAAAACTCCTGCAGCTGCCGCACCATGCCCAGGCGGTGATTGTTTAAAATAAAGATTTTAAGGGGCAGGTCCTGTTCCACCATGGTTCCCAGTTCGGTCATTGTCATCTGCAGGCTGCCGTCCCCGGTAAAGAGCACCACCGTTTCATCGGGGCAGCCAATTTGGGTGCCTATGGCCCCCGGCAGGCCGAAACCCATACAGCCCAGGCCGCCGGAAGTAATTAAACTTCTGGGTTTGTCAAACTTAAAGTACTGGGCGGCCCACATTTGGTGCTGGCCCACGTCGGTGGACACCCGCACCCGGCCCCCGGTGTAGCGGTAAACCTCTTCCACCACCCTTTGGGGCTTTAATACTTCATCGGTATCTTCATAGGAGAGGGCATATTCTTCCTTCCATTTTTGTACCTGTGCAATCCACCGGCTGTTATCCAGGGGTTCAATCTGTTCAATCAGTGCCTGCAGCACCGCCTTGGTGTCCCCCACTATGGGCAGGTGTGATACTACGTTTTTGCTTATTTCCGCCGGGTCAATGTCAATATGTATAACTTTGGCCTCCGGCGCAAAAGCTTGTATTTTTCCGGTAACCCGGTCATCAAAGCGTGCCCCCACCGCTATCAGCAAGTCACAGTTGGTTACCGCTAAATTGGCATAGCGGGCGCCGTGTAAACCCAGCATGCCCAAAAAGAGCGGATGGTTGCCGGGTATACTGCCCAAACCCATCAAGGTGTTTACCACCGGGGCAGATATGGTCTCTGCCAGCTGCCTTAATTGTTCTGAGGCGTTGGAATTAATTATGCCCCCGCCGGCATAAATAACCGGCCGCTTTGATTTTTTAATTAATCTGGCGGCATTGGCCACCTGGGACGGATGCCCCTTGTAATTGGGCTTATAGCCGGGTAAGTCTAAACTGTCGGGATAATGAAAATTTATCCTTGTGTGGGCCACGTCCTTGGGCAGGTCAATGAGCACCGGCCCCGGCCGTCCGGTGGACGCGATGTGAAAGGCCCTTTTTATTATTTTGGGCAGTTGTTCAGCGTCCTTTACTAAATAGTTGTGTTTTACCACCGGCATGGTGATGCCGGTGATGTCAACTTCCTGAAAGGCATCGGTGCCAACCTGGTCGGTTGACACCTGCCCGGTAATGCACACCATCGGTATTGAATCCATATAGGCGTTGGCTATGCCGGTAACAAGGTTGGTGGCACCGGGCCCCGAAGTGGCCATGCATACCCCCACCTTGCCGGTGGCCCGGGCATAGCCGCAGGCTGCATGGGTCGCCCCCTGTTCATGGCGTGTTAAAATGTGCCTTATTTTATCGCTATTGTATAATGCGTCGTAAACAGGGAGGATTGCACCGCCCGGATAACCGAAAATATATTCAACTTTTTCCAGTTCCAAGCACTTAACCAGCGCTTGGGCAGCGGTTATTTCCAAAGCAAACACCCCCCAAGCCCCAAATCCGCAAGCGGAAGTTCGGGGTTAGAAATTTAATAGTTTTACTTCTTCAGCCAGGGCATCATCTTGCGCAGCCGGCTGCCCACTGCTTCAATGGGATGCTCCTGTTCCCGGCGTCTGGTGGCCTTAAACATGGGCTGGTTTGCCTGGTTTTCTAAAATCCACTCTTTGGCAAACTGACCGCTTTGAATTTCAGCCAATATCTTTTTCATTTCTTCCCTGGTTTCATCGGTAATGAGCCGTGGGCCCCGGGTGTAGTCGCCAAACTCACAGGTGTTGCTCACAGAGTTGCGCATGTTTGCCAATCCGCCTTCGTAAATGAGGTCAACAATTAGCTTCACCTCGTGCAGGCATTCAAAGTATGCCATTTCCGGCGAGTAGCCGGCATCCACCAGGGTTTCGTAGCCGGCCTTAATTAATTGGGTAAGGCCACCGCACAGCACCACCTGCTCGCCAAAAAGGTCGGTTTCGGTTTCTTCTTTAAAGGTGGTTTCAAATACCCCTGCCCGGGTGCAGCCAATGCCCTTGGCATAGGCCAGGCCCAAGGCCTTGGCGTTTCCGGTATAGTCCTGGTGCACTGCCAGCAGTCCGGGCACTCCGTTGCCGTTTTCATACATCCGGCGCACCAGGTGGCCCGGGCTTTTGGGAGCCACCATAAAGACGTCTACATTTTTAGGCGGTACAATTTGGTTAAAGTGAATGTTAAAGCCGTGGGAAAACATTAAAGCCTTGCCTTCGGTGAGATGGGGTGCCACTTCCTCTGCATATACCTTGGCCTGCACCTCATCGGGCAGCAGCATTTGGATAATATCGGCCCTGGCACAGGCTTCGGATACGGTATATACCTCTAGGCCGGCCTCTTCAGCCTTTGCCCAGCTGGCACTTTCTCTGCGCAGGCCCACCACAACGTCCAGGCCGCTGTCTTTAAGGTTTAGGGCCTGGGCGTGGCCTTGGCTGCCGTAGCCCAGCACCGCAATTTTTTTCTCCTGTAGCAATTGATAATCAGCATCTTGATCGTAATAAATTTTAGCCATGATTATTCTTCCCCCTTATTTGTCTTTACAGATGTGTATTTAGCGCCTCGTAACATGGCGATTTTACCTGTGCGAACCAGCTCTTTGATGTTGAAAGGCTTAAGGGCCTCTTCCAGGGCATTGATTTTCTCGTTATTGCCGGTGGCCTCAATGGTTAAAGTCTTTGGGCCGTAGTCTACAATTTTTGCCCGAAAGATGTCAGCGATTTGCAGTACCTCTACCCTGGTGTCCTTGTCCGCCGCCACCTTTATCATCACCAATTCCCTTTCAACATAGGCATCTTCGGTCATGTCATTTATTTTAAGTACGTCCACCAGCTTGTGCAGCTGTTTGGTCACCTGCTCCAGTGTGCGTGCATCGCCTTCCACCACAATGGTCATTCTGGATATGGCGGGGTTATCCGTTCTACCCACCGCAAGGCTGTCAATGTTAAAACCCCTGCGGCTGAAAAGCCCTGCCACCCGGGCCAGCACCCCCGGGTTGTTTTCCACCAACACCGCCAGTGTGTGCAGCATCATCTACCAATCACCCCTTAACCCAACATATTGCTTATTGCTTCACCGGGTGGCACCATGGGCACCACGTTTTCTTCTCTTTCCACCACAAAGTCCATCATCACCGGTTTACTGCTGGCCACCGCCATTTCGAGCACCGGTTTAATATCGGCCGCCTTTTCCACCCGATAGGCCTCGGCACCGTAGGCCTCGGCCAGTTTAACGAAATCGGGGTTAACCAGCTCGGTATAGGAGTACCGCCGGTTGTAGAACATCTCCTGCCACTGGCGCACCATGCCCAGGTAGCCGTTATTCATAATGGCTACATTTACCGGCAGTTGATAGTTAACGGCGGTGGCCAGTTCTTGAATGTTCATTTGAATACTGCCGTCGCCGGCTATGTCAAAGACCGTTTCATCGGGGCAGCCCACCTGTACACCGATGGCTGCCGGAAAGCCGTAGCCCATGGTGCCCAAGCCGCCGGATGAAATAAAGGACCGGGGCCTGGTGTAGGTATAATACTGGGCTGCCCACATTTGGTGTTGGCCCACCTCGGTGGTGATGCGGGCCTTGCCCTCGGTTACCTTATCTATTTCCCTAATCACCTGCTGCGGCTTGATGGTGGCCTCACCGGCCTCAAATTGCAGCGGGTATTCTTTTTTCCACTGCTTTATTTTATCTTGCCAGGCACCGGGCAGCTTGGCTTCCAGGCGCTCAAGCAGTTGTTTTAGTACGATTTTCACGTTGCCCACAATGGGTATATCCACATTTACGTTTTTACCCAGTTCAGCAGGGTCGATATCAATGTGAATTATTTTAGCATCCGGGGCAAAGCTTTCTATTTTACTGGTCACCCGGTCATCAAAGCGCACTCCCACCGCCACCAGCAAATCACACTGGCAGACTGCGTAGTTGGCATAGCGGGAACCGTGCATGCCCAGCATGCCCAGGGACAGGGGGTGGTCTTCGGGGAAGCCGCCCAGCCCCATTAGGGTGGTGGCCACCGGCGCCACCGTCAGTTCTGCCAGCTGTTTCAGCTCCTGGGCTGCGTTGGAGCTTATCACCCCGCCCCCGGCATAAATCACCGGCCGTTGGCTCTCCATTATGGCCGCCGCCGCCTGGTTTACCAGGTCTTCATCCCCCGCCGTGGGCGGTTTGTAGCCCGGGGTATAAAGGGGGCCCGGCCGCTGGTATTCTGTTTCACCGGATGATACGTCCTTGGGAATATCCACCAGCACCGGTCCGGGCCGTCCGGTGGTGGCAATGTGAAATGCCTCCCGCACCGTTTTGGCCATATCGGCAGGGTCCTTTACCAGGTAGTTGTGTTTGGTTATTGGCAGCGTAATGCCGGTTATATCTGCTTCCTGAAAGGAGTCCCTTCCCAAGAGGGCAGTTACCACCTGCCCGGTAAAGGCCACCATGGGCACTGAATCCATGTAGGCGTTGGCAATGCCGGTAACCAAGTTGGTTGCCCCGGGGCCCGAGGTGGCTAAACAGACCCCGGGTTTACCGGTGGCCCTGGCATAGCCGTCCGCGGCGTGAGCCGCCCCCTGTTCATGACGGGTTAGTATGTGCCTTATGTCCGCATCGTATAAAACATCGTATATGGGTAATACTGCGCCACCGGGGTACCCAAATATGGTATCTACTCCTTCTTCTTGAAGTGATTTTATTAAGATCTCGGCTCCTGAAAGTTTCATCAGAAGTTCACTCCTCCAGTCTATTTTTTCAACACTGCCCCGGTGCAGGCAGAGGTTACCATGCTTGCATACCTTGCTAAGTAGCCTGTTTTCACCTTTGGTTCCGGATGTTGACAGTTTCTTAATCTTTCTTCAATCTCTGCTGGGGTTAAATTTACTTCAAGTTTACAGTTTTCAATATCAATGCTGATAAGGTCGCCGTCCCTTAGGGCTGCAATGGGCCCGCCCTCTGCAGCCTCCGGTGAAATGTGGCCGATGGATGCCCCCCGGGTGGCCCCGGAAAAGCGTCCGTCCGTAAGCAGTGCCACATCCTTATCCAGCCCTAAACCTGCCACCGTGGCGGTGGGTGACAGCATTTCTCTCATGCCCGGCCCGCCCTTGGGGCCTTCATAGCGGATGACAATTACATCACCCTTATTAATCTTTCCTTCCATCAGTGCCCGCTGGGCATCTTCTTCGGAGTTAAACACCCGGGCCGGGCCGCTGTGCCGCATCATTTCCGCAGCCACCGCCGAGCGCTTCACCACAGCACCCTCCGGTGCCAGGTTGCCCCGCAGTATGGCAATGCCCCCTGTTTTTGAATGGGGATTGTCGGCACTGCGAATTACTTGGTTATTTAAAATCTTGCTGTGAGCAATGTTTTCACTGACCCTATGGGCAGTTACCGTCAGCGCATCGCCCTCGATGAGTCCCTTGCCGGCCAATTCTGCCATTACCGCCGGGATGCCGCCGGCCCGGTGCAGATCTTCAACGTGGTGGTGGCCGGCAGGGGAAAGTTTGCAAAGGTTGGGGGTCTTAGCACTGATTTCATTTATTTTATCCAGATTTAATTCCAGCCCTGCCTCACGGGCAATGGCCGGCAAATGCAGCACTGTGTTGGTGGAGCACCCCAGGGCCATTTCCACCGCCAGAGCGTTTTCTATGGCCTTCTCGGTGATGATGTCCGAGGGCTTAATATCCTTTTCCACCAATTCAAGTATTTTTATGCCGGCGCCCTTGGCAAGTCTAATGCGGGCTGCACTGACCGCCGGCACAGTGCCGTTGCCCGGCAGTGCCATGCCCAGGGCCTCTGACAGGCAGTTCATTGAGTTTGCGGTGAACATGCCGGAGCAAGAGCCGCAGCCCGGGCAGGCCTCTTCTTCCAATTCCGCCAGCTGCTGTTCGGTGAGCCTGCCTGCCTTCACCTGGCCCACCGCTTCAAATACACTGCTCAGTGAAACTGCCCCGTCCCTATATTTACCGGCCAGCATGGGGCCGCCGCTGATAAGAATGGCCGGAATGTTTAAGCGGGCCGCTGCCATCAGCATACCCGGCACCACCTTGTCGCAGTTGGGTATTAGCACCAGCCCGTCAAAGGGATGGGCCTGGGCCATCACCTCTATGGTGTCGGCAATTAGTTCTCTGCTGGCCAGAGAATATCTCATGCCGCTGTGACCCATGGCAATGCCGTCGCATATGCCAATGGTGCTAAATTCAAAGGGCGTGCCCCCAGCCATTCTAATACCGTCCTTTACCGCATTGGCAATGGTATCTAAGTGCAGGTGCCCCGGCACTATATCGTTTTGTGAATTAACCACGCCAATAAGGGGGCGGTTTAGCTCCTCATCCACCAAACCCAAAGCCTTAAACAAACTGCGGTGCGGTGCCTTTTCTAAGCCCTTTTTCATTACATCACTGCGCATTTTTCTTTCCTCCCTATACTGCCTGATGTGTCGAATTTTAGTTCAAAATAATTTCATTGAATATTTAGAAACCCTTGGGTTGAACCCGGTAACTTCTTGCATTTTGCCCTGAAAAATTAAAAACCTCTCGTCTCTGACAGTTCAAATGCAAACTGCCAGGGACGAGAGGTATAATCCTTGCGCGTTACCACCCTGCTTGCACCACAAAAAGGTGCCACTCTAAGTGCCTGTTAACAGACAGGTTTTGTTAACGGGTTCCGCAACCCGGCCCAGACCTACTTGGCTAAACAGATCCACCTCGATCCGGCCTTTCAGCGGGCAGTTCTGGGGTGAGTAACATCTATCTTTTTAGCACCGGTTCGCAGCTACCCCGGTTCTCTGGAGCTAATAGTATAGAGGTGTGTCCCCTTCATCACCTTTACAGATAATAAAATATACGTAACAGTATACTGTCAGATGTCAGGGGTGTCAAGAAGTTTTTTTACCGAAAAATTAAAAACCTCTCGACCGGCAGTCTTTTCAACTGCCAGGGACGAGAGGTATAATCCTTGCGCGTTACCACCCTGCTTGCACAAAAGTGCCGCTCTTTCGCTGTCTTCTACTAACAGGCCAGTTTTGTTAACGGGTTCTACAACCCGGCCCCACCTACTGAGATGCATCCTTTTGGCGGGCAGTTCCAGGGTGATCAATGTCGAGCTTTGGCACCGGTTCGCAGCTACCCCGGCTCTCTGGAGCCTCCACCTACCGACAACTATCCCTTTCATCACTTTTATTTTTTAAAATTTGTATATTAGTATACTTACATTATGCTGAGAATGTCAAGGGCTTTTTGCTAAAAGCACCTTTTACAACAGCAATGCCAATATCGCCTTTTGGACATGCAGGCGGTTTTCTGCCTCATCCCATACCACCGAACGGGGCCCGTCAATGACCTCGGCTGTCACTTCTTCTCCCCGGTGGGCGGGCAAACAGTGTAAGAATATGTGGTCAGCCTTGGCATGGGCAACCAGCTGGCTGTTCACTTGATAGGGCGCAAATACCTTGGCCCGCTGCTCAAATTCCTCTTCCTGCCCCATGCTGGCCCACACATCGGTAACCACCGCATCGGCATCGGCCACCGCCGCCACCGGATCGTTGAGCACCTCTACCCTGCCGCCGCTTTGGGCGCAGGCCTCTTTAGCCAGGTTAACAAATTTTTCGTCGGGCATATAGCCCTGGGGGGAGGCCACCGCCACATGCATACCAACCTTGCTGCAGCCAAGCAGCAGTGAATGGGCAATGTTGTTGCCGTCACCCACATAGGCCAGTTTTAAACCGGCCAGCCGGCCCTTATGTTCGCGGATGGTAAGCAGGTCTGCCAGTATCTGGCAGGGGTGGGTTTGGTCGGTGAGCCCGTTAATTACCGGAATATCCGCATGTTCTGCCAGTTCTTCCACATCGCTTTGGTCATAGGTACGAATCATAATGCCATCGGCAAAGCGAGACAGCACCTTGGCAGTGTCTGATATGGTTTCGCCCCTGCCCAATTGCAGATCGCTGCCTGACAAAAACATGGCGTGGCCGCCCAGTTGATACATACCCACCTCAAAGGACACCCTGGTGCGGGTGGAGGATTTTTGGAATACCATTGCCAGGGTTTTGCCCTGTAAATAGGGCGTGGGTATGTTATTTTTCTTCATTTCTTTTAGTTCAGCGGCTGCGTCCAATATCAGGTTTATTTCTTCACCGCTGTAATCGGCCAGCGTCAACAGGTCTCTGTTTTTAAATTTACTTTGCAGTATCAGCACTTGGCAGATACCCCCTTTTTAAAATAAGTTTCATTTAGCCTTCCAGGGCCTTATCCAGTATGTCTACGGCAGTGTCTATCTCCCTTTGGGTAACCGTTAGGGGCGGTAAAAACCGCAGCACCGTATTGTTAACGCAGTTTATCAGCAGGCCCTTTTCCCGGCAGCGGTTAACCACCTCTGCCCCGGGGCCGGAAAGCTCTGCCCCCAGCATTAAACCGGCACCCCGTATTTCTTTTATTTTGCTGTGCCTTTCTGCCAGTTGACCCAGCTTATTTTTTAGGTACTCTCCCATTTGGGCCGCGTTTTCTATTACCCCCTCATGGAGCATCACCTGCATTGTGGCCAGTGCCGCCGCAGCGGCCAGGGGATTGCCGCCAAAGGTGGAGGCGTGGTCGCCGGGCTGAAAACTATGGGCCACCTCATCCTTGGCCAGCATCGCCCCGATGGGAAAACCGTTGCCCAGGGCCTTGGCCAGTGTAAAGATATCCGGCTCCACCCCATACAACTGATAAGCCAAGAACTTGCCGGTGCGGCCCAGGCCGCACTGCACCTCGTCAAAGATCAGTAAGAGGTTTTTATCTTTGCATATTTGGGCCACCCCTTTTAAATACTCCCGGCCGGCCGGGTTTACCCCGCCTTCCCCTTGGATGGGCTCCAGCATCACCGCACAGGTGTTGGGGCCCACGGCTTTCTCCAGTGCCTCCAAATCGTTAAAGGGTACGTATTTAAAACCGGGGGGCAGGGGCTCAAAACCCTGCTGGTATTTGGGCTGGCCGGTGGCAGTGATGGCTGCCAGGGTACGGCCGTGAAATGATTGTTTGGCTGTAATAATCTCAAATTTATCCTGGCCCAGCTTCATTTTGGCATGTTTGCGGGCAAGTTTTATGGCCGCTTCGTTGGCCTCGGCACCGCTGTTGCAAAAGAACACCTTGTCGGCACAACTGTTTTCCACCAGCAGTTTAGCCAGCTCAACCTGGGGTTCAATGTGGTAGAGGTTTGACACGTGCATCAGCGTATTGGCCTGGCGCCAGATGGCCTTGACCACCCTGGGGTGGCTGTGGCCCAGGGAGTTAACCGCCAGCCCGGCAACAAAGTCCAGGTATTCTTTACCCTCCGCATCCCACACCTTTACGCCCTTCCCTTCCACCAGTGCCATGGGCAGGCGGCCATAGGTATTCATCACATATTTGCTGCCGGTTTCAATAATTTCTTTTGTCTTCACAGCTTCAACCTCCCCTTATCCCGGCACCACCATGGTGCCGATACCCTTGTCGGTAAACACCTCTAACAGCAGCGAATGGGGTACTCGCCCGTCTAAGATGTGGGTGGATTTTACCCCGTTATTGATGGCTGAAACACAGCACTCCACCTTGGGAATCATGCCCCCGGCAATGATGCCCCCTTCAATCAGATCGTCAATCTCTGACGTTTTAATAACCGAGATCAGCGATTGGGGGTCCTCCTTGTGGCGCAGTATTCCTTCCACGTCAGTTAAAATCATCATCTTGTTGGCCTTTAATTCTTCGGCCAGCTTGCCGGCCACCGTATCGGCATTGATGTTATAACTTTCTCCCCCTTCACCCACACCAACCGGCGAAATTACCGGTATGTAACCCTCCCTAATCAGGGTATGGATGATGGCGGGATTTATTTTGCTCACCTGGCCCACGTATCCGATATCGCGGCTTTCTATATTTCCGTCCGGGTGGCGCACTATACCCATTTTCTTTGTGGCTTGGATTAAGCCGGCATCTTTACCGGATAAACCCACCGCCTTGCCCCCCAGGCTGTTGGCCAGGGCCACAATTTCTTTGTTTAATTTGCCCACCAGCACCATTTCCACAATTTCCATGGTCTCTTCATCGGTTACCCTAAGGCCGCCCACAAAGGTGCTTTCTTTGCCCACCTTTTTGAGCATTGATGTTATTTCCGGCCCGCCCCCGTGAACTATAACCGGGTTGATGCCCACAAATTTCATCAGTACCAGGTCGGCAATTACCGCCTTTTTCAGTTGGCAGTTCACCATGGCGTGGCCGCCGTATTTTACCACCACTGTGGAGCCGTAAAACTTTTTAATGTAGGGTAGCGCCTCAACCAGTATACCGGCCTTTTCTAAAGCATTAAGCATAGTACACTCTCCTGTATTAAAATTCATAATTTCCCAACTAAGTTCTGTAGCTGCCGTTAATACGCACGTATTCGTATGTTAAGTCGCAGCCCCAGGCAGTGGCCCCGTATTGGCCTGCCTTTAAATCTATGGTCACTGTAACCTTGTCTTTACTTAATATTTCGGTGGCCCGCTCTTCGCTAAACTCTATGCCGCCTCCGTCCCTGGCCACCTGTTCATCGCCGATAAAAAGATCCACCTTTTCGGGGTTAAACTGAGCCCCGGAGTAGCCCAGGGCGCACATTATGCGGCCCCAGTTGGGATCCCTGCCAAACACCGCCGCCTTAAAGAGGTTTGACCCTGTCACCGCCCGGGCCGCAAGCCTGGCATCTTGCAGGCTTTTGGCCCCCTTCACCACCACCTCCAGCAGGGTGGTGGCACCTTCACCGTCCTTGGCAATGGCCTGGGCCAGATGGCTGCACACTTCCTTTAACCCGGCCACAAAAGCACTGTATTCACCGCTCTTTGGCTCTATGGGCCGGTGGTTTGCGGCCCCGCTGGCCAGCACCACCACCATGTCGTTGGTGCTGGTGTCCCCGTCCACGGTAATCATGTTAAAGGTGTCATCCACCGCCTCTTTTAGGGCAGCCCGCAGGGCTTGGGGCCCTATTAGGGCATCGGTGGTAATAAAGGCCAACATGGTGGCCATGTTGGGGTTAATCATCCCCGAGCCCTTGGCCATGCCCCCAATGGTTACCGTGCGGCCGGCGATTTCCAACTGTACCGCCTTTTCCTTGGGCACTGTATCGGTGGTCATAATAGCCAGCGCCCCTTGGTGACCGCCCTGGGGGCTGAGCTCCCCTGCGGCTTTTTCAATGCCCGTAATTACTTTGTCCATGGGCATCGGTTGACCGATGACACCGGTGGACGATACCAGCATATGGCCTTCATCCACCCCAAGGGCCTTGGCAGCTGCCTTCACCATGGCCTTGGCATCAGCCATCCCCTGGGGGCCATTGCAGGCGTTGGCATTGCCGGAGTTAACTACCAGCCCGTGGGCGTAACCCCCCTTAAGGTGCTCCATGGTTAACAAAAGGGGAGCTGCCTTTACAAGGTTAGTGGTAAATACCCCGGCGGCACTGCATAATTTTTCATTGTATATCATTGCCAGGTCAAGTTTATCTTTTTTTATACCGGCATGGACGCCGCCGGCCTTAAAGCCGGGCACCGCAGTAACCCCTCCGGTTAAGTGTCTTATGTTAACAGCGCTCAATTTATAAACCCCTCCTTGCTGAACTGGTCACTTTACTCTTATGGGAAAAGCCCCACCGCATCCAGGCCGGCCCTTTCATCCAAGCCGAACATGATATTCATGTTTTGTACCGCTTGGCCGGACGCTCCTTTTACCAGGTTGTCGATGGCAGATAAAACTATCACCCTCTTGGTCCGTGCATCGGCTGTCACCCACAGGTCGCAGTAGTTACTGCCTGCCAAGGCCTTGGTTTGGGGCAGCACCCCGGCGGGCAGCACCCGCACAAAGTATTCGCCGGCATAATATTCTTGGTACAGCCTGCGAATTTCCTCGGCATCAAGACTCTCATTTAAACCTGCATATATGGTGCTCAACATGCCCCTGGTCATGGGGGTGAGATGGGGAGTGAAACTGACGGTTAGGGGCTGGCCGGCCAGCTTTGACAGTTCCTGCTCTATCTCCGGCGTGTGCCGGTGGGCGGCCACGGCGTAAGCCTGAAAGTTTTCGTTTGTTTCAGAGAAATGGGTTTTCAGGGACAGACCCCGCCCTGCACCGGAAACCCCCGACTTGCTGTCAATGATGATGGTGCTGTGGTCAATGAGTTTATTTTTCACCAGGGGAGCCAGCCCCAAGACGGCAGTGGTGGGGTAGCAGCCCGGATTTGCCACCAGTGTACAAGCGGCAATTTGTTGCCGGTTAATTTCCGGCAGGCCGTATACTGCCTCTGCCAAAAGTTCCGGGACGGTGTGCTCCACCTGATACCATCTTTTGTAGTGGGCACCGTCATTTAACCTAAAGTCGGCACCTAAATCCACCAGTTTTTTGCCCTGGCGCACCACCTCAGCGGCAATATCCATTGAGTGGCCGTGGGGCAGGGCCGTAAAGATGACATCTGCCCGGTCCACCACCCGGCTGATATCCAGTTCTTCACATTCCATTTCGGTGTATTGGTATAGGTGCGGATACACCTGCCAGTAGGGCTTGCCGTGGTAGCTGCGCGAGGTTAAGGCCACCAGCTGCACCTCCCCGTGGCGGGACAGTATTCTTACCAGTTCGGCACCGGTGTAGCCGGTGGCTCCTATTACTGCAACCTTTATCATTGTTAACCCTCCAAACACAAATAAGATATACAAACCCAGTAGTGCTTATAAAAAACAAAAGGGCGCCTTTGCCCTTTCATTGAGTACGATACTTATAATTATACACGCATGTGTATAAAAAACAATAGCTTTTTATCTCACCAGATAAATTTTTTCACCGCAGTGCTTACACTTGTTTTCCGGGGTAAGGCCAACAATTTTGCCGTTGTACCAAGAACGGTTTACCATCACCTTGCCGCAGCGGGGGCAGTAGGTATTTACGCCCTCCGGGTCTCCCAGGTTGCCAATGTAAACGTAGTCCAGTTTAGTGCGGGCTATATCCTTGGCCCTTTTTAAGGTCTCCGGCGGAGTGGCCTCTGTGTCAAACTCGAAGTTAGGAAAATACCGGGAAAAATGCAGGGGTATTTTGGGGTTCAGGCCGGCTAGCCAATCGGTAAGCCGCCCTATTTCTTCCTCTGAATCATTAAGCCCCGGTATAATTAAGGTGGTAACTTCCAGGTGGCATTTGTCATGTACCATTTCCACCGTGCGCTTAACAGGCTCCAGGTGGCCCACACAGTTTTGTTTATAAAAATCATCGGTGAAGGCCTTGACATCAATATTCATGGCATCAATATAGGGCAGCAAGGCCCTTAGGGGTTCTTCATTAATATAGCCGTTGGTTACCAAGACGTTTTTTAAGCCTTTTTCCCTGGCCAGCCTGGCGGTGTGAAAAACAAACTCATACCACATAAAGGGTTCCGAGTAGGTATAGGCAATGCCCACGTTGGGGTAGGGGTCTTGGTTAGCGGCCACCTCCGCCACATGCTGCGGTGTTACCTCTATTGTTTTGGGGTCATCATGGGTGATGCTCCAATTCTGGCAAAAACCGCAGCGCAGGTTGCAGCCGGTGGTTCCTAAAGACAGAATATACTGCCCCGGATAATAGTGGTACAAGGGCTTTTTTTCAATGGGATCCATGGCATGGGCCGATAAATGGCCAAAGTTAGTGGTGAACAGCTGACCGTCTATGTTCTTTCGCACCCTACAAAAGCCTGTCTTGCCGGGCCTGATGTTACAGTATTTGGGGCAAAGTTGGCACAAGACCATACCGTCATCTTTAGCTTTCCAAAATAAAGCCGGTTGCATTTTATCTCTCCTCAACTATTTGTATCTAATTACCTCAAAGCGTTCCAGGTTAACCTTTTCTCCCGGTCCAATGCCGGCCTTTTCCTTGGCTATTTCCACCTGTTGGCGGGCATGGTCTATTCCTTCTAAGTTAGGCAGCAGCAGTCCCCTGCGGTGGCCGGCGCTTACTATCACCCCATATTTATGGGGGTCCAGCTCTGTCAGGTCGGATATCGGTTCCGGCTCAGCCAGCACGTCCACCGAGTAGGTCAATTCATCCAACTCCTCCGGCCGCACAGGCTGAAAACGGGGGTCGGCCGTGCCGGCGCTGATGGCATTTTGCATTACCTCTTCCACTATGCTTTCATAACGAGGCAGCACTGTACCGATACAGCCCCTCAGGTGCCCGTTCTTTTTGACGGTGACAAAGGTGGCCGCCGGCTTTTTAAATTCCTCGGGAACTTCTTTTAAATCAATTTTTGGTTTGTCTTTGCCCAGCACATGGCTTTCCAGCGTATGGCGGGCCAGTTGAACCAGGTAGCTTTCCCTTTCCCGCATTTTCTTTATCCTCTGTTGACGCTCCTTTGCCAAATTGGCCAGTATTGATTTGCTGTCATCCTGCCGGCCCGGTATTAATGAGGCCACCATGTAGCCCACCCCAAAGGGGGCTTGGTAGGATAGCACCTCCGCCTCCACCCCTTTGCCGTCCAGGGCACCCATCATCATAATGATGGGCCGCATACCGCACTCCCCTGCCCTATCCACCGCATCTAAGTCATAATTTATCAAGCCCTGGGCATCGGCTGCACCCACAAGGCGTACGATGTCACTGTCAAATTCCTTAGCCTGGGGATGAAAGCCCGCCGGTGCGTCGGGCGCCAGCCGGTGGGATAGGTCGCCGCTGGCCAGCAAGGCCACCGGCCGGTTTTGGGCCCGGGCAGCCCTGTCCACCGCAAGGCCAAAGTGATATAATTGCTCAAAGCTAAGTAATGACATGGAAACAACCACCAAGGGCAGTTCTACACCGGCCTGCCTTATAAAGTACAAGGGCACGGTAACCCCATGATCAAGGGTAACATCCACATTGTAATCCTTGGCCAAGTCCTCATCTAAGACCGCCGCCGCCAGATTCAGTTCTTGGCAGCGGTCAATAATTTCATCGACCATGTCAAGGTCGCCGGCATAGTCAAAGGTTACCCCGGGGGCACCAAAGCGCTGTAAGCTCCCTTTAAGTCTGGGAGAATTGTTTATCACAATGGCGTCAGCAAATACCGGGCTGTGGGGGGAGATAATCACCAACACCTCGGCGCCGCTGGCTTTTATACGCCATCCTAACTCCAACAGGGCCTGCTGGGTGTCCTGCACTTTTTTTGCTTCCCTGTTACCCACCTCGGGCACCGCAATGGGCGGGTGGGGTACCACGCCGCAAAAAACAACTGACAAGTAATTCAACCTCCTTAAAGTAGCTATTATTACAATTTTTCTCTATTATACCCTAAAGTCCTTCACATGTTGGCATCGATAATAATAGTAGGGGGTGTAGGCGATTAATATCAAAGGTATTGTTCCGCTTCTTTTACAAGTGGCTCAGCAGGCCAAGGCCCAGCCCAAGCAAGTTGCCAAAAATAGCGTACAAAATCAGCAGGCGGCGGCGGAAACCGGCCGGCACTTGCCCGCTGCCCTTGCAAAGGGCGAGGCAGCTAAGAAGTCCGAAACTTCCCATGGCGGCCGCCAGCTTTCCACACCAGAGATTTTTTATTTGCCCCTGCCCATAAAAGTAGATGCCTTTAAATCTGCCCTCCTATACTTGCGGCAGTACTCCGGCAGCACAGCTGCTGAGGAAGATGCAAACAAATGTATATTTATTAAGTTAGAAACCTTTAATATGGGGATCTTGTGGATAGGCATTGAACACCGCGGCGGCCAGGGCTTGGTGGTGCGATTTGTGGCGGAGGACCAAGGGACCCGCCGGTTAATTGAGGAGATAGTGCCCGATGTTAAAGGGGAGTTAATAGCTTCGGGGTACAGCAACACCATTGTAAATTGCCAGGTGCAGCCGGGTGTGCAGGGCTGTCAAGATATCGATTCCGCTGCCCCCGGTGCTGCAGTTGTGCACTCTTTGGTGGATTGGGAGGTATAGGGCCTTGAGTAAACAAAAACGCTCCCGCAAAACAGCGGCAGCCATCCGCTACCGGCATGGTGAAGACCGCACCCCTAAGGTCGTTGCCGCAGGGCACGGCCGGGTGGCTGAGAAAATAGAGGAAATAGCCCGGCAGGAGGGCATTCCCATCCATCAGGACAAGGTGCTGGCCCAGGCCTTAACCGACCTGGGAGTAGGAGCCGAAATACCGCCGGACTTATACGAGGCGGTGGCAAAAATACTAATCCAGGTGGCCCGCCTTGATAGACAGCTGTCTAAATTATGAGGCGCCCGGGAAGGCACAATGGGCGCCGGCTACACTATAATAATTAATCTTCCGCCGAATCCGTTTGTTCGGTTTCTGCCCGGTCAACATAGTATTTGACAATTCCTGCGTAGATGCTCCATGCCATCATAGATTGGTACTGCGGGTCTTGCAGCAGCTTTTCTTCCTTGGGGTTGGTAATGAAACCCGTCTCTACAATTACGGTGGGCATGTTGGCATTTCTGGTAATATAATAATCTACCCCTTTGGCCTTGCGGGTGGTGTTATTTAACAACCTTGCAATTTCATGCTGTATTGCCTCTGCCAGCCTTTTACCCTCCTCTGAGCCCGGTTGGTAAAAGACCTGGGCACCGTGCTCTTTAGGCCGGGTAAAGGCATTGCAGTGAATACTTATTAAGAGATCTGCCTCCCTTTCATTGGCCAGTTTAACCCTCTTTGACAGATCTTCCCGGTGCTTTGACGGCCAGCCGCTGGTACCGGGGCTTGACAGATGTTCGTCGCTTTCTCTGGTCAAAATAACCGCCGCCCCTGCCTGGCTAAGTATTGCAGACAGCTGCTTTGAAATTTCCAGATTTATTTTCTTTTCCTCCACCCCGTTAGGACTCACCTTTCCCGGGTCCATGCCCCCGTGACCGGGATCAATCACTATTACCTTGTTAGCCACCGACCAGGACATGGCTGAAATGGACTGCCGTTCCATGGTGGCCTGGGCAGAGCCATATACCTTCACTGTAACAGCCACCATCAGCAGCAGTACCAATATGTACCTTTTGCGAAAACGAAGTGTTTTAATGAATATCGGCATCTTCTCACCCCTGTACAGTCTCTCAAACAATGGTATGCAATAAGCGCCGGTAAAATTCATCTTTAAATTAAAAAAGAAGGCCGGCAGCACCGACCCCCTTGGCAATAAATGAATAATTAAAGAATCCACTTTTTCTTGATGTTGCTCTGGCACAGATAAAATAATATAAGGGCAAAACCTAACATGACAGAGGTATTGAGCATGGCATTAAAGATAGAGTTGCCCGTAATGGAACCGTGAAGTATATCCGTGCCGTAAGTTAGCGGCAAGCAAAATGATATTGGTTTTAATATGGCGGGCAGCTTTTCAATGGGCACAAATAAACCGCATAAGAACAGCATAGGAAATCTAAAAAAGTTTGAAAAGGTTTGGGCTTCAAATACCTCCTTTGCAGATACAGCAATTAACAAACCCAGCAAAGCAGAAGTAATTGCTATCAAAATAACCGCAATAACCGTGATGCCCCAGTTAATACCGCTTAAATTTATAAAGAATGCTGCCAAGATAACCGGTATAAAGGCATTGGCAATTCCAAACAAAACCGCCCCCAGTATTTTAGCAAAGACCAGTGTACTAATACTTATTGGGGCCAGCAATAGTCTGTCAAATGAACGGCCCTTCCTTTCAAAGGTAATTGTAACGGCCAGCATTGAAGTGGTCCCAAACAA
Source organism: Desulfofalx alkaliphila DSM 12257 (assembly GCF_000711975.1). Classification (NCBI taxonomy): domain Bacteria; kingdom Bacillati; phylum Bacillota; class Clostridia; order Eubacteriales; family Peptococcaceae; genus Desulfofalx; species Desulfofalx alkaliphila. Next base: position 36,714 of record NZ_JONT01000018.1, read on the forward strand.
TACGCTCATGGCCATTAGGCCCGGCAGCAACTCCACAATTCCCACTTCCCCCGAAGAGCGGATTAATAGCATTAATATCCAAGAAACGGGAAAAATAATCCCCCAACTAATGTTAGGCGGCTTTAAATAGTAATTCTCCATATCTTTTTTTAATATGTTTCCAAAAGCAATTAAAGTCTTCATTTTAATTTCCCTGCCTTATCCTTTCCCTTTTGCAGCCTTGAGGCTTCAAGGCCTGTTATTTTAACAAAGACATCCTCCAAGGAAGGTTTGATTTCCTTTGCCTCGTAAACAGAAACCCCCTTACTGTCAAGCAGTTGAAGAATAGGCGATAAGGCTATGCGTTCCTTAGAAATAATCAGACAGGAATTCTTGTCCGGAATCTCTATCCTGCTGTTCCGGAATTTACCTTCCAATTCTCCCTTCAGTGCCCTAATACTGTCATTAAGCACCAACTTAATTTTATATTCATGGTCTGCATTTTCCATCAATTCAGTCAGGGTACCGATCTTTACAATTTTGCCGTTGACAATAAAGGCAATTCTATCGCAGATGCGTTCAGCATCTTCAATGTAGTGGGTGGTAATAAAGATAGTTTTACCTTGGTTTTTCAAGTGCAGTATCAGTTCTCTTATTTGCCTGGCACTTTCCACATCTATGCCTGTGGTTGGTTCGTCTAAAAACAGTATTTTGGGATTATGTATAATTCCGGCAGCTATGGTAAGTTTGCGCCTCATTCCCTTTGAATAGGTTTTGAAAGGGCGCTTTCCTGCCTCAGTCAAATTAAATTGTTCCAATAAGTCCACTGCCCTTTTTTCCCGCTCTGCCTTGGGTATTCCATACAGTGAAGCACAAAAGCAGAGATTATCGAAACCGTTCATTTCCCCATACAGGTTGTTTTCATCAGGAACAACGCCAATAATTCTCTGCACCTTTTTAATATCCTTTATGGCGTCAATTCCGTCAATTACAATGTGTCCGCCGGTGGGCCTGGACAGGCCTATCATCATGTTAATGGTTGAAGTTTTGCCCGCCCCGTTCGGCCCTAAAAAGCCAAAGACTTCACCTTGATTAATACTAAAGGAAATATCCTTAACTGCCGGCAAATCCCCGTATACCTTTTTAAGATTTGTGACACTTACAATTTCCATGATTCTTTACCCGCCCTTCCTCACTATCCTTATCATGACAAAAGGGCTGACCGCCGTTGGAACAGTTATGACTGCCCTTTTGAAGGTGACATCTTTTCCGTTCGGCTGATTCACAGCCCACCTTGTCAGGGCGGCAAAGCTCCCGCTCTAAGGCAGCAAGTTCTTTGATTTGCGAGGCAAGTTGGTGCAGCACGTCCCTGTTCACATCATAGTGCACATAATAACCTTTTTTCACCCCCACAAGCAGACCCGCTTCCCTTAAAACCTTTATATGCTGTGATATGGCCGATTCCGACAAGCCCAGTTTTCTTGACAGGGCCCTTACGCAGTAATTGTGCTGTAAAAGCAGGGTAAGAATTTTAAATCTTGTTTCATCCCCAATTGCCTTTAATACCGTTGCTGTATCCATAATATACCTCCTGTCTTTTTAATTAAGTAGTCTCTTAATTAAATTATATGCATATTTTTGGTTAAGTCAATACTTAATCAGTTATGTGCAATAAAAATACCGCCAAAGGTTAACACCCATGACGGATTAGTAAACTCGCAAACAAACTTTGTAAGTTTGAACAAACTCGATTTCCTTCATTTTTAATTATTATTTTCGCAAAATCTTTTCCATAGCTTTTCCCTTTGCCAACTCATCTATTAATTTGTCCAAATAACGAATGTTCTGCATCGTTGGCTCTTCAATATCCTCTACCCGAACACCACAGACTACACCTTTAATCAAAGCCCGTGAAGGATTTAAATGAGGGGCTTCCCTAAAGAAAGTCTCAAAGTCTACCTGTTTCTCTAACTGTGTTTCTAACTCATCCTGGCTATATCCTGTCAACCAACAGATAATTTCATCAACTTCTGATTTAGTACGCCCTTTTTTCTCTGCTTTCGAAATATATAGTGGATAAACTTTTGAAAAACTCATTTTATAAATCTTGTGTGTGGTCATAATACACCTCTGTTTTTATTTCATTGATCTTAAGTACTGCTAAGGACATAAATCAAAAGACTTCACGGCTATATTTTTTTATATCTACCTTTAAATTTCTCAAGGATAAACTCCCTAAAAGCATTAAGATTATCCACATCTCTTTTTCTTACCAATGATGCTTGGGTGGCTGTTAAATAAAAAATAAAGTAATCTTTACTTTCCATTAATGCAAAAAATTGACTATATTTTATCTCACCCTTTGACTTAAGTTCCTTATTCTCCATAACAATTCTGTCTTCATAAAATTTTAAAGTATTAATACTGTCAAAGGTCCCCGTTTTATCTGTTTTTATTCGTTGTGCATTTTTCCTTTCAACTTTGAATATGACAAGGGCAATTGCCAGTGCAAACAATAAAATCCAACTTATAATTAGTCTTGTGAAACTAAAGCCACCACTATCTAAAGATATTATTATTCCTCCAAGCAAAGAAACTAATAACAAGAGGGGAATTATAACTTTATTCCTTCTAAATGTTGCAATGTATAAAAACTTCCTATAGTCTTCCTTTGACATACTTGTATTTATGATGAATATAGGTTGTTCCATATCATTCCCTCCTATTTTTGCAGTCCATTGCTAATCCAATAACAATACCCAGGATTAATCCCAGTGGTATATTATCAAATGCTACTCCAAAAACAATTCCTAATCCGGAGCCTATAGCAAGATAAGAGGCTTTATTTTCCTTTTCGCTGCCATCATTTTTTTCACCCATATTGATTTCCTCCAAATTTAATAGTTCTTATTTCTATATCTACAACTGCCACATGAAAAATAAATTATGCACCAATAAGCAATATCCTGCTGTCACTTGCCTCTTTATCCTCTTCCTAACCTGAAGAGTTTTTTCAAATTAACCCGGTTAGACAATGTTTCCTATACCCCGACATTTTGCTATAATTTTTGCAAAATGCTTCGGGGTGATTTTTGTGGTCGTTTATCATGACTTTAAAATCGATTTAGAAGAATATGCCCGTTTGGGAAAGGAAAACAATTTTCCTTCTTTTGATAGATGTCCCTGTTGTAAGGGCATGGTTCGCCTTTATCGTCATGGCTACTACT
>NZ_JONT01000019.1 GCF_000711975.1 Desulfofalx alkaliphila DSM 12257
TCCCTTTGATAAATTATCATCACAGTTACTATTTAACGTCATATCAAACAGTTACGAGCAGCAAAGCGTTATTATAACATCAAATCTTGAGTTCGGCCGCTGGAATGATATCTTCCGGGATGACCGGCTAACAGCTGCTCTAATTGATAGATTAGTCCATCACGCCCACATATTAGGCTTTACCGGTCCCAGCTATCGCTATCGGGAGGCTATCTTGGCTAGGGGTAATGGGGAAATGATCGATAGTTAGCAGGCAGAATCATTAATTAACTAAATACGGATGCTATGCACATCTTAACTGCCAAACTATGAATTTTCTACTTGCCAAACACACTTTATCATACCTTTTTCCCTGAATTCATAGTATTTGTTTGTGGCCCACGTAGCCCTTAAATTATGAATTCTATGTTGCTCTATGCCATTAACCTTACACGCCTTTTTAAAAGAACTCCATGTGTTTTTAGCACGGTTTTCCCATTTGCGCCCAGGCATGTCATAAACAATATCCTCTTGGCCTTTGTTTGCACAGATGTTTTTCAATTCTGCTAGATAAGGCTTGGAAATCGGTACCCAGCGCTCTCTTTTACCTTTTGTTCCATATCTTAAATAAACTCTTCCGCTATTGAAATCTATATCCCGAACTTGTAATTTAACACACTCTTTAGCCCTAAGCCCCAATTCTGACATGCCTCGAATAGCAACCCCATATTTATCTCCGTTCTTTTGCTGCCAGACGTGCTTCATAATTCGAGACATCTCTTCTTTGGAGTAAACCCTATAACCTTCACGACTATCCAATCTTTCCTGCTTGCTCATCGGTATTTTTTTACCAGCTGCCCGAGCCTGGTTAATCATCCCCCTTAAATCACTAGGAACGATTGATACTGTATTACCAAACCTCTTTTCCACGGCATCGGAAAACTTCCGTAGCGCGGATGCTGTTCCCTGGAGATCTTTAACGCCCCGGTTTATTAAATCCTGAAAAAAGGCGACCCCCGCTTCCTGATGGTTATATGAATTAATGTATTTATGTCCAAAGCCATTTTCGTCAGCAAACTTAATATAACGCTGAGCAACATTTAGCACATTATTATACCATTTTGATGAGTGAATATAGTTTGTTTTGGCCGTTAAGATCCTTTCCCCTTTAGCTCGGGCTTCCGCCCTATATTCCTCCTTGGCCTGGTGTTTTGAGATACCTTGTTTGGTGATCCCTTTTAACGCCATTTCTATTTGCCTTTTTCTACTTGGCGCCGATCTGCCCATACTTTCACCTCCAGTTTTTTTAATTCTACCGCGGATCAGAAACCTACCAGTTAACTCCACCAACTACCGTGGGATTAACCCCCCTTTTCCCTGATCATTTTTTAGTTAGCAACTTCCGTTGCTGTTGGTAACCGGTCTGCCGACCGGAAAATCCGGGCGGCCTAACAGTGGCCACCGCCACTGTTAGGCAGTAAGAAACCCCAGCGCATTCTTCCGCATGCGCTGGGGTTTCTTACTGCCTACTACTACCGTTGTAGTCAGAAATCCAGCCGCCACGCGGCTTTTCAAGTTTACTATGTTCTTTTCCTACTGAAAAAGAACATAGTAAACTAAGCTTCTATCGAAGCTTTTTAAAAAAACCTGCTGGTGCAGATTTTTATTCGGCTGATCTCCGACACCCGGGATCGGCGGGCGGCGAACGGTGAGACCGCATCTTAAACCATGTCCCTTTAAACGACCTCCATCACTACCGTGATGGCGCGTATATGGCGCGGGACCCAATGACGCCGATGATCCAGATGACTATTGTCATCCCCGGAAATTAGGTAGCTACCGCCACCTTAGGCTCAAGTGAACCAATCCGTTAAACCTGGCTCCGCCAGGCACAAAACCTATCTGTACTTTATCCCCTGAAGGGGAGGCCCAGTGAGTAACCGGGCCAAATCCATTCCCCTCTTCGGTTAATTGATTTACGGGCATAGGCAGGCCCATCACATAGCTTTTCGCATTAATATCGCATAAGTATTTCCATTACAATTCTCAAAAATATACTTATCACTAATCACAAAATCACCCTTTTACCGTTTTGATATTTTAACCAATCCTTTTATGTTTCTCGTCAAAGCTTCGTCCATCACGGTATCCAGCATCCCTAGCATCTGATGAGCCACCAATTACTATTTTGCTGGATTGACCCTTTGTTAGCTTTTTATCATTCACAGCTTGAATGACTAGAGCATCTTTTACTAAGACAAGGGCATAACCCTTTGTCTCTACCTGTGCTTTAAACTTATCGCCAAGGCCTTTAAGAAAACCAATATAATAGTCGTTCTTTAGGCGCTGGTTACTAATTGTTTGTTCTTGGTACCTTTTCACATAATCAGTTGATAAGTAAAGCATCGTGTTGAGTGCATAATGGTAAACCTCAGTTGCAATTTCAACATCTTCTTTTAGTCCAATGAAATAAATCCCTCTGCCTGGTGAGACATAGCAATGACAGCGGAAGTTATCACCAATAATCTTAGATAAGTTCTTTTCGTACCAGTAATTTCTTCGTTTCTCAGCAACACAGGTATCAACCACTTGCTTGTCCTCACATTTTTCTTGTGTCGCTTCAACTTCTGCCATTGTTAGCCCGTGTTGAGCCATCAGTTCCTGTGCTTTTAATAAGGCAGTATGGGCTTCTTCTTGATAAGTGCTTTTGGTTAGCGCAAGTACCTTGCGTATTTTATTTAAGATTTTCTCTTCTACATTTTTCATGCTACTATCACCTTTCTAAAAAACTCATTCTGTAATTTCGGTTTGAATAGCGTCCTACCAGCCTCCTGTATAAAACACTTTAATTAAGTAGTAAACCATATGGCATATAAGGTATATCGGTACTGCTAATCTTACGAACTTAAATAACTTCTGTTCTAAAAACCTATCTACAAAATCAAAGGTTTCCATAACATAGTCAGTGTCTTTAGATATAATGTCTGTGGAAATTACTTTATTGGTTTGAATCTGATCCATTTTAATTGCCAGGGAGTACCCCTACCGGGTAAAATATCCCCGGCAGGTCACCTCCCTGCTAATACTATTTACTTTTAAATAATCGTCTTTTCATTACTAGTCATTTTTGTACTCCTGAATCACTTCTCCGTTATATACTACCGTCAGCTCTTCTGGTGCGTTGAAGAAATTATAGTAAATTGATTTAAGCTCATCTTTTACATCCCAGGCTTCCCACTCTTTATCTTGTTCGTATTGCTGTTTTAGTTCTCGGTATTCTTCAACTAGTTCAGTTTTAAACTCTTCTACATCCATATCAATATCCTGATGATGGAAGAGCTCAAGAGCAACATACATTTCTTCACTTACACCAATAACATCTAATCCATCGGGACCGTAGTCATCAACCAACCTCTTAGTAACTTCTTTATTTATAAGGGCATCGGTCTCTTCTTTATATATGTCGTTGAAGTACCATTCCATCTGGTTTCGTAGCATATCGCCATGATTCTTCTCCCACTTATAATGGGCTGCCATCATTATTTGCCAAGCATGTTTTTCCATCTCATTTTCTAGGATTATTTTCACTTGGCTTCACCACTGGATTTTACTACTTCAATATACAATTCTAGTAAAGGAGCTACTACGTGCAATAGTTCCTTTTCCACCTGGTCCTTTTTGTTGTCCATGACGGCTGCATATAAATGCCCCATATGCTCACCGGCTATCATAGCCCATTTTTCCATTGGTAAGCTTTGTTCACCTTTTACCATCCGGTTTGCTTCAGCTTGTAAAGCTACTTTGGTTAGAAAACTATTTTTAATATTTTCAGTCATGTTCTACACCTCTTCATTAATTAATTTTCCTATATCTAATCTTGCATCCGGCCAGCACGGCATCATCAATGCCTTTGTACTGGTCGTTCCATATTGCTTCAACTAATTGCTTGCCGGTTTCAGATGCCGACTGCCTGAAGTCTTCGCAGGCAGTTTTTACATGGTGATTTGTGTATTTATCCCGGTCATAAGCCTCAACAATTTCTCTTTCAAGATAATCCTCTTTCAATAACTCCAGCACCGGTGCCCAGGTATTAGAACTAACTGTTCCTAACACTACAGCACCGATCTTTCGGCTTAAAACAGTAGCTTTTAGGGCACCTTCTGTTACCCATATCCGTTTATCCTTTACTAACATCGGTTGGGCTACGTGAACTGGTACACCGCAGGATGATCCTGCTTGTTTTCTACCGGAACTGAATAACCGGTATTTCCTATTCCTAGAGGTATTATCCAGCCTAATTTGCAAGGCTTGGATTCTTTTCTCCTTGTCCAATATTGGAAATATAAACCCCGGATAATAGTTAAAGCACCAGTAGTAACCCTTTCCCTTTTTATTAGGAGCCTGGTAGAATCCCGGAATCCCTTTAAGGTTACATCCCAGGTCTATAAGCTTTTTACATATCTTCCATGGCTTAACCCCTACTAAAGATTTAAAACCTATTTCTTGGATTTCTTTAGCTGTAAGTCCACGGTGTTCCATTAATTCTTTCATGTGGTAGGCTTCTAAATTTAGTAGCCTTAGAAAAGCTCTGTAAACCCGATCACACTCCTTTACAGGGGCCTTTGTAGCCACTGTAACAGCCTGTTCTTCAGGTTTGTAATATGAGGGGCTTTCAATCAGTTTATGGAGCCAACCGCCCATTCTTCCGGATACCGGGTGGTGGCTTTCAACACGCATACAAATGGTTATGCGGTCGTTGAAAGAGCACCAGTCAGGTTTGCCACAGATAGGACAAGGTTGCCCCCGATTGACCCGTTGTAATGGTTGATTCACATATTTCTTAGCGTAAGTACTCATATATTGACGGCATACGCCGTCCCTCACCTCCTTAAGGTTTTGGACGGCTTGAGCCGCCTATTACATTAGTCCTTTTTCTTTCAAGCTAGCGAACTTTCCATCACCAATTATCAGGTGGTCTAACACTGAAACGCCTAAAATTTCGCCAGACTCCATAATTCTCTTAGTTATAGCAATGTCTTCCTTACTAGGAGAGGGATCTCCACTGGGGTGATTGTGTAATAAAATCATCCCAGCAGCACTTTTTTTGATGGCAATTTTGAATACTTCTCTTGGATGCACCAACGAGGAGCTTAAGGTGCCCACACTGATCGTTTCCACTGCCAATACATGATTTTTGGTATTTAGTAAGATGGCACAGAAGTGTTCCCGATCTAGGTGGTGCATTTCATCCATAACTAAGGCAGCAGCATCATCCGGGCTATTGATAATAGTACTGCTATCTCGTTTCTCTTTAAGTAGCATTTTATGGATCTCAAACACCGCAATAAGTCTCGATGCTGATTTTTGAGTAATTCCTTTCAGCTGTAGCAATTCTTCTCTACTCATTTCCATGATTTCGGTGATTTTTTTTGATAGTAAGTAGAGCATGGTTTCATCTGGAATATCTCCTAATAATGCTGTGAGCAAAACTGATACGTTTTGACCAGTGTTTATGTCGATCTTATATACTGACTTTGTTTCCAGAATTCTTTTGGCTAACGTTGTCTTTTCTGGTGCCTCAATACCCCATAAATTCATTTGCATAAAAACGGTATCGACCTTCTGGCCGATACCTATCCCCCTTTCGATGGATAGTACCGGCCAGAAGGGCCGTTTATTGATTTCTTAATAAATACACAAAAAGAGAACGCCCGAGGAAATATCCTTGGTTACGTTCTCTTTTAAAAATTCTACAGTCTAATAAGACCCATATCTTTTTAGAGGTTTACTTAGCCATCATTTCAAGTCTCTTGACTCTCAGTACCAGATAGTCAGTATCTACCTCAACATCAGTAAGCTTTTGTTCAATCTTGTCCAACTTTTCGTTTTGGACTTCCCTATATAAATATAAACCCTCTAGCTTATTAATTACTTCGTTTTCCACCCTTAGCTCAAGTTTTTCAAGGCCGCTTTCTAGTCTTGCTTGTCCCTGAGTTAAAGTTTGTAACTGTTCTAAAACAAGCTTTTGGAACTTTTCATTTTCCATATTTCCTACCCCTTCCGGGAATAAAAGCTTTTATAGTTGCTTGGCTTTTATAGCAAACCATGCATTTCCATCTTTCATTACATTATACTCGATTTCAAAGGCTTTGTTCAGCCCCTCTTGCAGTGTATTTCCGACACTATTTTTAGCAATAATAACTTGGTTTTCTTTACCGCCTTCTACCTTGCAAATGGCTCTTGTGTTGCCGTTTTTGGTTACTGCGATTTCCGTAATAGTAACCTTTGCAACTGGGTTTTCTTTAACTTTTTCTTGTTTATCGTTTGTTGCAGTAGTTTCAGTTATAGTTGGCTCTGGTTGTGATATAGAATCTGAAGCAGTGGTTAAACCAGAGAATAACACCGGTACCGCGAACATACGACAATCAGAATTACTCCAAGCCATGCATTTTTCCTGTAGACAGTCAGTGAATCCTCTAAACGGACACTTTTTCATTCTTTCGATACGAGCCGTCGGCCCGTATCCTTCACCTCCTTAGATGTGTAGGATTACAGGCCTTCTGGCCAGAACTTTTTCTAGAACGGAACTTCGCTATCGTCACCGGAGAAATTTATTTCACCGGTATAGCTATCTGCAGAATCTTTGTTTTTAGGTTTACTAAGAAATTTAACTGTTTCTGCAATAACATCTACAGCTTTACGTTTTATTCCTTGCTTATCTTCATAGGACTGGATCTGCATCCGTCCTTCTACTGCCACTAATTGACCCTTTACCAAATGATTGGCACAAGCCTCTGCAAGCTTTTGCCAGGTAACAATGTCAATAAAGTCAACTTCTCTTTCCCCTTGCTTATTAGCAAAGGGTCGATCCACAGCCATATTAAACTTAGTTACTGCCACCCCACTGGTAGTATAACGGGGTTCCGGATCTCTTGTTAACCTTCCAATTAAAATAACTTTGTTTAACATTTAAAATTCCTCCTCTTTTTTTAATAATAAAAGAGACCTATGTATTCTTACACTTGGTCTCTCAACATCTCTAAAACGGCTTTTAAATTAAAGACATAATAAAAAAGACACCAAAAACAATCAGGCTAATGCCCGATTTTTAATAGTGTCTTTCAATATTCTACTAGGCACAAAAAACTTAAACGTGCCCAACTAATAACTCTTTAAATTCCGCATTACGCTCTGAGGATCTTCACTCGTAACACCGGGCTGGAGATATCCCCTGAATCCATTTTATGCCGGTGCTTAGGGTGTTCAGTTTTAACGGTTCTGCATTTAACGCATTTCCCCAGCGGTACCCACTCGCCATGCGTCACTCCTGTTGGAGTTTCAGTTCCGAGACCTGTTCTAGCCGGTCTCTGCCAGGTAAGCTTTTAATCATAGCTTCCATGTTGCCCCTGCTATCGTGGGGGTCCCGTACGCCACCAATTAATCGAAGTTAATTAGTGTAAACCGTCTGTCCTAGCAGACCATCCTACCGTAAACTTGCTCGTTGCTTAAGTTTACTTTTAAAAACCGGGAAAGGTTTTGGTAGGTGTTAGTTTCCCCATAAGGTTCGTCTCTAACGCTCGTCGCTTGTTAAAGACTTTTCACGCTCTTCGCTGTGAAATAATTACTAATCGCTCTTCGCTGATTAGCACGATACTCAAAGATTCAATTCGCTCTTCGCTGAAATCTTTCCTTGAGCCGTACCTACCTTTAAAAATCGCTCTTCGCTGATTTTTTCACTACATTCCAGTAGAAAAACCGGGGAGGGTTTTCGATAGGTTTTATATTGTTTTTTAGGAAAAACTTTATTAAAATTTAAAAATCATACTTTTTAATAACCTCAACATATACCATTGTTTGTAAATTGTCAACCTTGAATTGTTAAGTTATATTTGTCACTGCGGTAGGAGTATCTAAGTTAAATCCACACTCATTACTAATATCTACTACTCTAGCACCAATACTATTTAATTCACTGACCATCTCAGAGATTTGCTGTTCAATATTTAATATTTTGGCTATTTTCGAATCAAATAGTAAAGTTTTTTCTGTATAAGATTTTAAATTAACCTCTCCTATAATATCCTCCAGCATATATATATTCTTTGTTTGGGAATTATTATACCTTACCAAATACACTGCCTTGCGGTAAATGTTTAGTCGTTCATCTATTCCCTGAGTATATAGTAATTTATTCTGTTTTGTTCCAACCTCTTCGAGTGCAAAATATCCCCCGGTATCAAGCCCAAAAAGATCGATTGTGGCATAGTTATCAAAAAGTATTTGGTTTTTAAATAGTAAACCATAAGCAACACATTGGTATATAATATTGTTTAGGTCAGTTCCTGGCCAAACTGCCCTTTCGCCCAAAGATATAAGTTGATTCATTGATAAAAAACCATATTTATTTATAAATTTAACAAGCCCCATATGAACTGGGGTTAAAGTATATGCCCTAAAAAAACCAGCAGTTGTTTCTTTAGTATAAAGCCCAGAAACCTCCGCTTCTCTTAGATCATCTAAATCAGGTCGAATATTATACCTAGTCCCGGTTACGTGTTTAATTTTATTAAACAAAAACGCAGTCTCATATTTTTTTCTTATCATAACAATGGGTGGAGCGTACAGATCTTCCACCCTCCTCCCTTCTAATTGTTGTATTCAAAAATTCTTTCTTTTAGAGGTTTGCTTGAGTCCTTTATTAAGATAATATCAGATGTAAATTTTTTCCCATTAGGAGACTGAATAATAGCTTCCTCCAGCGTCGGAAAGATATAGAGATGGGCTTTCTCTTGAGGCTTTTCACCTCTTCTAGGAACGTCAATAACCCACTTCTCGCTACCATTTTTTCCCTCAAACGTCATTTCTCCTAAAATAGGAGACTTGTTACTTCGTATAACCCGCCATTGAAAATTAGGAATTTCTTTTTTTGCTAAGGAAAAGAATATTCCTAATATAGCCAAGCGGCAAGCCTCTTGTGCATTACGTGGTAATTTCCCATCTGCAGAAATCCATAATTTAAAAATTGTATGCTCGGTGGCAACGCAGACATTCTTTATTAAACCTTCGTGTAAAAGTTTAACTAATATTTTTTCGATACTGGTTCTGTAGCTTCTATTAAGCCGGACAAGACTATTTGTCATCAGCGCCTCAGCCATTGAAAGCTTCTGTAAAATATCAAGTACCTTTCTCTCCTGTGTTAATTTCAATTTCTTTGGTGGTATAGATTGTTTAGATATGAACATACTTCTGCCAACTGCAAAAGCACTGTCTTCAACAAGTTTTCCTGCTATATTTATACTTGGTAATCCCATATATTCGCACCCCTCTTTATTACAAACAACTCTCCAGACTTAAGTCTGGAGAGTTGTTAATCTTTTAGAACCTCTTCGTCACTAGGTGCTGTTTTATTTGAAAACACACCGGTTATAATTTTCTCTCCGCCTTTAGCTGTTCTAGATTGCCGGGCAGCTTTTCTTCTAGCTTGGGCACGGTACTTTTCTCGCTTACGTTGCCCGGCTTTCCTTGGGTTCCACTCAACAAGGCGTAGTTTGCGCTTTTTAGGATTAAAGCTATTAACCTGAAACTCTAACCGGTCACCGTGAATAAATTCATCTCCGACTTTGTACGGTGCTATTCCAATAACACCTGGTTTAACACTGATAAATACAGCGGTATCACGAACTGCCACTACGGTACCAGTTAAAATTTCACCCCGGGAAAAAGTCCACTTCTCCCAGGGATCTATTGGTTCAACTTCTATTCTTCTTTCTTCTTTATTCAAGTCTGTTACGATTACATTCACTATTCCACTGCGCCGGTACTGTACATCTAAGGGTACTCCGTCCGATAACCGTGCTTGTTTAGCTGCTACCACAACTATTACGCCGCCCCCGACATCCAGGTACACGCTACGCTCACCTACAAATTTGACAAGTGAGGATATTTCTTGCCCAACTTCTATCTGTCTGATTAGTTTTGAGAGTGATATATTGACCACTTCTTTTCTACTACAGGCCACTATCCCCTCTTTGCGGTCTATTTCCATCACCTTAACGCCTATAACAGAACCTACAAAGGCATTTATTGGAGTCCCCTCTGGTAAGCCAGTCTGATCTGCTGGCACTAAACCTGTTATACCTGGTGCATCATCAAATTCAACTTCCCAGGTCTCACCCTGGGTGCCGATCCAGCGCGCCCTTGCTACCCTTGCCTCCATGATTGTTCCATAGGTTTTAGCATCATAAATCGGCCCCCATACATCTATATCTCGCATTTGCAAACCTTCAGGTGCTAATATAAAATCATTTGACATTATCCATCCCTCCAGATTTTGTTTTTACCAAGAAGAATTCGTAGTTTTAACTTTTTCTGTAATCTCAGTTCCTTCCTCCCCACCCCCTAGATAATTTTCTTCAAAGGTTTCTGTAAATTCAGGTATAAAAAAAGCACCTTTAGGATTCTCTGTAAGTTGTTCCGAAAAATCCTCCGGAATAACATCTGAAAATTCCTCTTGGTACTTTGTTAAATCTTCATTTGGTTGTTCTAAGTTTATTTCCGTCTGCTCAATCTCTTCCTCAGGTTTAATATCTTGCGCATCCTTTTTTGTTTGCTTATCATCAGGGCTCCCTTGATTAGGTTCATGATTATTAGGTGAGTTACTTAAAAATATAATTTTATTTTTCTCCGAAGGTAGAGGTTCTTCAAGATTAGCCTTATTAGGGGCTGTTTCTTGATCTTGAATTAAGTCTGTAGTAAAAGCTAGGCTTGTTTTAGTGGCACTAGATGTAGCACTGTCATCCTCTGGCAAGCAGATGTTAAAATCTCTTGCTGGAACATATTCTTTTACAGAAAGCATTCCACAGCGTCTTATATCCTTAGCTTGGGGTAGTTTAGTCCACCCAACCTTTTTTAGATATACAGGGTTACTCCACTGTAGGAGAGCTATACAATACCTTGGGTCTATTTTAAATATTTCAGACATTGTCATTAGAGGGCGTTCAATAACGGTTTTTGTTTTCTTGGAAAATTCAAACCAATGTTTGCCTGGTACTGTTCTATCCTCCCTTTCTGTATAAGCTTCAACTGCCGCGGTGCCTAATATTTCGCTAAACATCTTGGCCAGGTCGCGGTCAGCAGGTGCAATGCCAATCATCATCACCGTGGGACAATTCCCTGTGATGGTTTTGGCATCATCTCGGCCGTAGAGGGATTCTAATTGCGTAGGGGTTTGTAAGATCATTTGCACGTGAATTCCTTTACTTCGGGCAGTACTGATGACTTCTGGCAGACCGGGGATAACCCCCACGTTGGCCATCTCATCCCAGACGTTTCTAACCGGTACCGGTAATCGTTCTCCTGGACTTGTAAAGGCCAGTTTATCAAGTCTCTTGAATAAAAATTTATAAAACATAGCTAGTATTGGTTTTAGATAAACACCTTCCCCTCCAGTAGGAATGATCAGGAATAGGGCTGTTTTCTTTTTGCCAATTTCACTTAGATCTATTTCCTGTTCGCTCATCATGGCCGCCAAAGGAGCAGTGGTTAGATTCTTTAGCACTGCTGTAAGGTTAGATACAGCGTATTCGTAGTTTTTCTTTACCACACCACGCCAGCGTTCATAGATTATAGGACTGATTTTATCTGTTTCAAAGGCTGTTTTAAATCTGGCATCTAGTTTTTCTTCAGGCCAGGAGGCAAGGGTCATTAGCGACCTCATATGTTGTTGTTCAGTGGGAAAATCCCCTTTTAGTAAACCGATAAAGGCCTCCATTAATTCCATTCCTTTTAGCATGAAGTATGACTCGCTACCACTGGTAGCGTTTTTGGATAGTGTATCGATCATTTCAGAAATTTCAGCATCATCCATGCATTCTATCACTGGATTCCAACGGTGACTATGTTCTGGTGTCATGAAATTTAAAACCCGCACCTGATATCCTAGTTTTTTTAACCAGTTAGCAAAGGTTCTAAAGAGCTCCCCCTTAGGATCAATCATAACTAAGCTCTGCCCGTCTGAAACACCTGATATAATATTTCCAGACACAAAACTATATGACTTACCGGCACCGGTGCCACCATAAGCTAAAACGTGCGGAGCTGTTTTAGGTGTATCGTCAGATACTTTTTCAAAATTAACTCTAACTATTTTTTTCTCTACTTCTCCAATTAAGTTGCCCCCTGGGAACTTGGCATGGTTGCTTTTATTTTTTTCTAATGGCACCGGTGGGCCAAATTCGCAGAAATTTTTAAGGTCCTTAAGCCCTGCCCACCTATTAGTACCAAAGGCTGCGTTATCAACTACTTTTAATCCGTGAACTTTAGTGGCACTGTGTTTAGGGATACCCCACTGTAACTTCCACCAAGCCCATGGTATACCGGCCATTAGAGTTATATTGCCCCACTGCCATATTTTCTTGATTCTTTCTAGTTCCTTAACTGGCATTCCCGGTTCGTATGTACCGGTTAACCATACTTTAGTAACTGCCCAAGTATTATTAGTGATATAATTACCCATTTTAATTTTATCGGCAGCTGCAGCTTTTTGCTCTGGTGTGGCAAATATTGAAAGGCTTTTTAAATAAACACCTAGATCATATATAGAACCAGCTACTTTACCTAAGGCCCATACATCCAAGATAAACCCTGCAGGTAATACCACCGGTAGGGAGGCTAATCCAAAAGCAAGCCCCCGATGATTATTAACCCAATCCTTAAAACGCCCTTCCGGGATTTGATTTATTATTTGTTCACTGCCACGGTTAAATAATTCAAGCGACTTATCTCCCACTAGCCGCAGCACTGGTTTCACCTCCTGTAAATAGTAATTTACTAAAATTTACGGTGGATACAATCCTTACTGCTACATCACCCCCGATAACTCCTAAGTATTCTAAGATCTCTTTGCTAATATAAAGATCTCCAATTTCACCTAGTTCTTCAAGTGATTCATGATAGCGCACTTTATTTAAAGTAGCCTTCTTCGGAATCATTCTAGTGCGATAACCCTTGTTAGGAAACTCGTTTTTAGAGTTAGCTATTTGTAGATAAAAGTCGTCTCCTAACTCTAATTCATCAACAAAAGCTTTGTTTAAGTAGACCCGACCCACTCGATCGGCGCTATCACGATAGCATATCTTTTGGCCAGAGCCTGAATATAGTCTCATTTTGCAAGTTACTACCATGTAAATTACACCCTTTCTGCAAAAGTAAATTTTATTTGTCCGTTTTCGATCACTAAAGCTGCGTCAAAACTTTTTCCCGCTTTACTCTTAAAGCCCTTTATTTTATTGGTTTTCCCTTTGGTTATAAGTTCTAAAGCCTGTTTTTCTGTAATCTTTTTCTTAGCTATTTCTTTCCAGATGGTAAATTTACAACCATCCCGGTACCCAATACAACTAAAGCCACGGGAGTTCTCAACGACGTCTTTTCCGCACAGTGGACATTTACCTAGGATTTTATTTCCTTTCTCGTCACCGCCTTTTTGTTTAGCATTGTTTAAGCTAGCAAAATCAAACTGTATTTTTCCACCTTCTCCCAAAACCAAAAAAGCGTCAAAGCTTTTCCCAGCTTTACTCTTAAAGCCTTTTATTTTATTAGTTTTTCCTTTGGAAATCAAAGTCTCAGCTTGTTTAGGGGATATTTTTTTACCGCTGATTACCTTCCAAACTGCAAATTTACATCCATCACGGTATCCCGTACAACCATAGCTTTTTATTGTTTCTACCACCTCCCGGCCACAGACCGGGCATTTGCCTAGAACTTTCTTATCTGTCTTAATACCAGCAGTTATTTCTTGAATTTTGACTAATTCTACTAGCTCTCGGGTGTATTCTTGGATACCCTTTATCCATAAGGCAGCATTTTGTTGACCCTCTTCTACCTGTTTTAGCCCATCTTCCCAAGCGGCGGTCATTTCCACTGATTTTAATTGTTCTGGAACTAAAGCAATTAAAATCTGCCCCTTAGCTGTAGGTACTAGGGATTTTTTATCCCGGGTAATATATCCAACTTTAATTAGTCTTTCGATAATGGCCGCTCTTGTGGCTGGAGTTCCAATACCGCCTGTTGCTTTTAAAGTGTCTGCCATTTCTTTATCATTTACGAATCTTCCCGCACTTTCCATTGCCGCCAGTAAAGTTGCCTCGGTGAACCTTTTGGGTGGTTTTGTCCTTTTCTCAAGGCTTTCAATGTTTTTAATCGAAACCTTTTCCCCTTGCTTTAAAAGTGGTAAGGATTGTTCTTCATCCTCACTAGCTTCATCATCCTGCTTGCTTTTTTTGGTAACATCTCTCCATACAATTTTCCAGCCAGCATCCAACTCTACACGACCCCGGGATTTAAACTTTTCTTCTCTTGTTTCTGTTACTACGTCAGTAATTGCATACCGTGCGTCTGGATAAAAAATAGCTAAAAACCTACGAACTACTAGGTCAAAGATTTTTTGTTCTTGAGTGTTCAGCTGCACATTAGTTGAATTAATGGCAGTGGGAATAATGGCATGGTGGTCGGTAATTTTTCCATCGTCCACATGTCTTTTACTCAATGTTGGCACTTCTTTAGGTATTAAATTTAGATAATTTGGGCTGTTTCTAATTACTTCCAGACGATCCTGTATGGTTTCTACCATGGCAGATGATAAATGTCTACTGTCTGTCCTCGGATATGTTAAAAGTTTATGTTTCTCGTACAAGGACTGGGCAATATCTAAAACTTGCTGGGCTGTGAAGCCATATCTTCGGTTCCCCTCTTTCTGCAGGTCGTTTAAGTTAAATAATAAAGGCGGCTTTTCTTTTACTTCTTTTTGCTCCAGTAAGACCACTTGCCCCACAAGAGGTTGCCCGTTATCCTTGGTTATTTTATCTACCAGCGATAAGGCTTCTTTACCGTCATTTAGCCGATCTGTTTTTT
The DNA here is from genome assembly GCF_000711975.1 of Desulfofalx alkaliphila DSM 12257. Classification (NCBI taxonomy): domain Bacteria; kingdom Bacillati; phylum Bacillota; class Clostridia; order Eubacteriales; family Peptococcaceae; genus Desulfofalx; species Desulfofalx alkaliphila. Next base: position 14,887 of record NZ_JONT01000019.1, read on the forward strand.
CCCGGAACCACTTAGCTTTGTAATATAGGCCTTCGTCCGTTTGAAAGGTAGCCCATAACTCCCAGTAGGGCACTGGTGTAAAGTTTTTGATTTCATTTTCCCTAGTAACCATCAAGTTAAGGGTTGGGGTCTGCACCCTCCCCACCGATAAAACTGCTCCGTGACGAACCGTGAAAGCTCTAGTCCCATTTATGCCTACAAGCCAATCAGCTTGCCCCCTTGCTTCGGCAGCTGCAGCTAAGTTATCGAAGTCCTGTCCATTTTTCAAGTGTTTAAATGCCTGCTGTACAGCTGCTGGTGTTGTTTCAGATAGCCATAATCTTTTGATAGGTTTGCTGCTTTTGCAATATTTATATATCCGGCGAAAGATTAATTCACCTTCCCGACCGGCGTCGCAGCAGTTAACTACTTCCGATACCTCATTCGAATTTAATAAGTTTTTTAATATCTTAAGCTGGGCAGTACCTTTACTAACTGGTTTTAGCCGGAAAGATTCCGGAATAATTGGCAAGTGTTCTATACTCCACTTTGCATACACCTCGCCATAATCATTAGGTTCTGCCAATGTAACTAAATGTCCAAAGGCCCAGGATATAATATATTTTTGGTTTTCCAGATAACCCTCTCTTTTTTCAAACCGTCCGATTACTGCAGCTATATCTCTGGCTACAGAAGGTTTTTCAGTAATAATTAAAGTCTTAATGTTGTATCACCATCCTTTTTGTCATTCTTTGTTCAAAATCGCTTCTAAGGGCCTAAAAGTATCCACCATAAAGAGTACACTACCAATACTGTCAAATTACTATTACAGGGGCACACAGGAGCTTCTGAGAGCATTTTGACTAGTTGGTTGATTGTAATAAACCAATCCTTTAACTCATTAACAAAGAATCAAACATTTTTTTTCGTTCAGACCTAGTCTTATTAGCAGGTTTTGTTTTTTTGTTGTTCTTGGTATTTTTTAAGCTTACTTTGGGTGGATAGTCATAGGGGCTTTCAATGGTTTTTTGTAGCCAACGTATAGCGTTATCGACATTTTCTTGTTCAGATAACCTTGTTAAGCCATAGATAACATTTTCTTTGCCATGTTCACGTACTAAGCGTTCTATCCAAGGCAGCATTATATCATGGGTATTCTGGTCAAATTTATCATCGAAGAGTTGGTAATAAAATAATACTACGGTTTCATAATTTTCATAATGAATTTCATCTGGTGATTTTTTATTTTTTTGCTCAGAATCATCTCCCCTCGTTTGTTTTTTACTTTGAGCTACACTTTGATTTTTTTCTTCACCCTCTTCTTCCTCTTCTTCTTTTATATTTCTGTATGTAATCTCTGTAGTAATCTCTGGTATTGCTCTTCCATTTTGGAAGCTTTGATCTTCCGTTTTAGAAGTCTGAACATCCATTTCCGAACTTTGAAAATCCATTTTGGATTCTCCATTTTCCATTATGGATGTTCCTAATTCCATTTTGGAAGTTGCTAGTTCCGTAGTGGAATTTCGTAGTTCCATTTTGGAAGAAGGAATAGCTACTTTATAGTCTTGTAAAATATAACCCAATTGCAACAGGTCATTTTGAATTTTTATAAGATCAACGCGGTATTGTTTTGTTCTGTCCCACTTATACTGTGGGTTAGCCCTTTCTATCAACCAACCATTATCAATTAGGACTTTAATATGGCGGTGCATTGTGTTTGGGGCTAACCTCAACATTGTTTCTTCCGATAACTCCTCAGCTTTTTTATAAATCCAACCTTTAGTTGGTTCAATATTAATCTCAAAACCTTCCTGAGAGGCCCTATTTTTTTCTTCTGATATAAACTTATCAAAATCCTGAACTCTTTCAGACCAGTATATAAATTGATTCAATATTACTGCTTTTATAAAATCGCCGGTTAGTACTACAAACTCTTCCTTTGCCACCACCCTTTTAAGCTTCTTGTAAATTTTACATTCTGTCATATATCCACCCTCCAAAAAATATATTACTCTCTCTATAAAATAAAAAGGCCCGTCGAAATGACGGGCTAAGTTTCCAGTAAACCTATTAATTTATTATTAATTTTTTTCTTTTTCTGATCATCTTCTGTTGTCTGAGTTATTAACTTCCTGTGTTGGGATGGTGGATCTGTTCTTTCTTTTTCTGGCCAATTTAGTACCTCTAAAATTATTGGGTCACCTTTTTCTTTTAATGATTTTAGGCCTTCTAACATTATTTTACGACCAATTGCACCCTTTTGTTTTGATGGTACCTTATTAAAAAATTCTATTATCTCTTTATATTCAAGCTCATGGGTAACGCCAAAATTAATCTGCCACTTCAATGTTTTCGATGTATTCGCCATTTCTATTTTGCACCCTTCCTGCCAAGGTTAAGCTTAGTATAGCCTTTAAAAAACCGCGGGCATTGGATAGTTGCGGTTCATTAACCATATTCTTTTGATACTCTTTAAAATTCAAAAATTGAAACACTGCCTGTCCACCACCGCCACCAACATAGATATTTTCCAGCAAAGATTTATCAGCCCAACGATTTTCGGCTTCGCTTACAATTATCTCAGCTAATTCCTGAAGGGCCTTTTCTCTTGGTGTTTTAACATCCAGCCCTTTAAACGTGTCCTTCTTTAAAATTGCCTCGATATCTCTGTTTTTTACAAAACGTCCATGCTTACTAAGGAAATTCTGTAATTTTTCGTGAACCATAGAAATTCCATAATTAATGCTACAGCTAAAATCTTTTGAGAGTGTAAAATCATCAAAAAGACATAAATTAGTTGTCCTTCTACCTACGTCAATTAAACCGCAAACAGCACCATCTTCTAAAAGCGGATGGCTATCTATCTGTTCGCCATCTTCGGTTAATAACTGATCAAAGAATACGCCCATTCCTTGAGGATATACCTTTGCTGCAACTATATTAAACCTCCTTGTTTCTCCTGTCAGTGGGCCTGATTCAAAGGTGACTTCGTAAGCGCCAGGTATTGTGTGCTCATAGGTTTTCTTTAAAGATGTTTTATTAGCTTTATAATCTTCTAATGGTAGACCGGTAGCTAAAACAAAGCTTTCGTGATCATTATGGCATAAAAGTGCCAGGGCAGCTAAAGCAGTAGCACGACCTTTTTCGCTGTTCCAGCGGTCCTTATCCTCAAAATAATCTGCATCATTACCACTGGAAGTGGCCATTTTACCCACCCAATAGTGCTTTTTTCCATTATGAGTAAAGGAAATGTCAATATTTTTTATTGGAGCCGCTTGTCCTAGAACCTCTTCTAAACCATCTTCAGTAACTTCCCTGCCCGGAGAAACCATATTAGCAAAAACCACAGGAGCCCTTCCGCATGCAATAGCTTTCATGTAACTGTACCCTGAATCTAAACCCACCGGCGTAACAAAAATACTCATTTTATTTTTCCTCCCTTAATTATCAAAGTTGATTAGTTTTTAATACTATTAGAGCTGTTTTGATACCATTAGATACAATTTGATACTTTTAAATCAAACTTGATTCGGTTATTATCAAAATGTATTAAACCAGATATTTTTTGATATTATTTGAATCAAATGTTAATTAGCTATAAAAAAACCACCCTATATTAATAAAGGATGATTTCTTTATAAGAATACACGAACCATATGCATATTATTAATGAAGCAAAAATATAAACCATGGCTTTAGCGATAAGAATATCATTCATGAAAATAATCCCGCATTTGTATGTTGATGAAAATTTTAACTACCTCGGGATCAAACTGACTACCAGCACAACGTATAATCTCTGCCAAGGCATTAGTTTTATCTAAAGCTCTTTGATATGGTCTTTCGGTTGTCATTGCATCAAAAGCATCACTAACAGCAATAGCCCTAGCACCTAATGGTATATCTCCCCCTTTTAAGCCATCAGGATAGCCTCTCCCATCCCATCTTTCATGATGGTGCCGAACAATCCTAATGATTTCTAAATCATACCCCGATAGAAGCTCTGCACCTATCACAGGATGTAAACGCATTATTTTCCACTCGTTAGGCGTTAATTTCCCTTTTTTAAATAGAATGTTGTTTGGAATACCTATCTTGCCTATATCGTGTAGTGCTGCTGCTCGATGAATTATTTCATATAACTCATCAGGTAGTTTCATTTCTTTTGCCAAGGCAGTCGTATATAGGCAAACACCTTGGTGGTGTTTAGTTAGATAGACATCCTTAATAGTTGATACTGTGTTTAAAGTGCTCAATACGTTTATAAAAACCACTCCTCCTTTCCTTAAGGTAATTTAAACTTTACAGTACCCTATATTAAAAACACCTCACTTACCCAGCAAGTGAGGTGTGGCTTTAACTAAGAATAGCTCAACTCTAGTTCTGATGATCTCGCCCTTGCAATACTACAAGCCAGTCGTCAAACACACTGCCTTGGATTACTACAGCACCATCTGCAAAGGGTGGGGCATCTAAAACTATATCACCTTGCACATCAGTATCTAAACTTTCACCTTTTAAATTCATTTTTACCACTGTCCCTGTGGGTGCCTTTTCATGCCCTGGTTCTGTCCAAAACTCAACTGTCCATCTATTTGTATTACTACCGGCCGGATTAAGCACAGAACTTAAATTAACAGTCGACTGATACGTATTATAAGGGAACTTTGCATCTAATTCTGCTATTGGGCCTATACTATCTATTAACATTACAACCTTTGCTCCTGCTTTTACTTTGGCCAAATCATCTTCAGTCATTCCTCTTAGGATCATTAAATGTGTTTCAGGGTTGTCAGGCACCGGAATAGGCTGTTCCTCGGGCGGGCTTGCTATCTCTGAAAGCCTTAATCTGTCAAAGGCAATAATACAAAAATCGCCCCATTCAGACCATGAGGATTCTTCGTCGTGCATATCCCAGGTCTTAACCCTGTATTTGTATTTGTAGTCACCAGACTCCCACAAAGGATTAGGTATAGCCGGATTGGTAGCTGCAGGGATTGTATAAGATTCACTTTCACTGTAAACCTTTCCGCTGTCCATAAGTAATGCCATATCTGAAGCCCTAGCTATTTCTACCTGATACGCTGTTTGATAATCTCCTTCATCAGCGTCTAAAAAGATCCATTCGAGGGGTGGGGTAGCTGTGGCAAAACACCCTTCGATTGGATTAATAACAGGTGCATCCGGGGCTGTATTAACTTCTAATTTTACTGATCTAATTATAGGTGTGTGCTTTATGTCAGTAGTATCTAACACAGCCTTTACCACAAATTCGTTACCTTCTGGTACTTCTGTCCAATCTTCTGGAATTATGGAGCTAAAACTAGCCCCACCATCACTTGATATATACCAACTAATTGAAGTGTCTATTGGTATAGCTGTATCCACTGTTATACGAACGAGACTATATTCCATTGCACTGCTCATTACTTTTGAAACATAATCCCTTGGATGTGCATATCCAATAGTAAGCTCTATCCCGCTTGTTTCCATATCAGTATCACGAACCACTTCACCTGTGGCATCGTTAAGGGTCCACCAATTAACAACTCCATTCTCATTGATAAATACTTGATCAAATGTACCTGCACGTAAAGCCGCTGCCACTGGCCTATTTATCGGCCCAGGGCTGTAAGCCGTTACCTTTGCAACTCCTCCGGCATCGTTATTCATATAATAGGCAAGCTCGTCTCTTGTTAATAAAGAGGTTCCTATTTCGTCACCGGTACCCGACATAAGATCTATTAAACCTGTAATTCTTTTTGCAGGGTCTTCTATATAATTTCCAGTGGCATCATCAAAGATAAAATAATAAGAAGTATCGGAAGTATTCAGTCTAAAATCCGGGCTTTTGTTTATCATGCTAATGTTTTTAGGGTCTGTTATGCCCGGTTCAAACACTGATACAGGGGACAATGTTCCCCCTGCATCATAACGGGTTATTTTTGCTTTATTATCTGCTGTTTTCTGTAAAAGCAAGGCAGAATCTCTATCGCTAAATGCGGCAATAGATAACACATCAACCAACCCTGTTGTTTTCAGGGCCGGATTACTACTTAATCCCGAGGCGGTGGCTCTATAGTAGGCAATACTATCCTGCGTTGTAGCCCATATATTAAGATTGTCTTGTCTTACCCCTACCCCGGTGGCATCCACCACTGGGGCTGAAAATGCTAGGTTCTGTGCAACTCTACCAGTAACGTCATCTCTTTCATAAAGAAATATACCATCTTTGCTTGCTACAAAATATCCTTCACTATCTTCCAGCATGGCAATAGCACTACTTAGGCTTTGCTCCGGGAGTTGTACCCAATTATTGTTTAAATCAACCAATGCTGTTGTATTATCAGTATCAATGTTACTTAAATCATGAAACTGCTCGTCCAAAAGTAATACTGCATGTGCAGGCCAGGCTATAACCAACCAAATAACTGTGGTTAATATTAAGGTTAACCATTTCAACTATCAGCTACCCCCTTTAATATCTGCGATGTCCATTTTAGCAATTTTCCAATTTTCATTTACTGCTACCATGTGCAGGATAGTTACCACCGAATAGCTGACACCATTTCCTTTTACTGTGGAGTGGACTTCTAAAATAGCATAATCGCCACTAGCACCTAAACATTTAATGTCTGTTACCATTTCATCTAACAAATCAAACTTTTCCTCACTTACGGGCAACCTTTGGGCAGACATACTGGCACTAAGTAGTTCCCCGGCAAGGTATTTGGTATTTTGCTTGTCTTTATCTGGTTTTGAAAGTTCAATGTACTCTTTTGCCACATGTTTTACATCAGAAGATACGGTGCTAGATTTTAAATCATTATGTAGATAGTCAGTGTTTTCAATCTTATATATCTTCCACTGCTGATCATTTTTTTTAAGTTTAAACAGATTGGCTTTCCTGTTATCAAATCTCGCTGTTGAAGTGGTGTAATCCACTGTAACTTCAACAAGGTTTTTGGTTGTTTGGTTAAACTGCTTTTTATTAATAGTAACTTGCTGTGGCTCTGTTACATAAGCCATGTTGGCTTGAGTTTCCAGTAAAGCTTCCCCGGACAGCAACGGTAAAACATCTTCCATCTGCAGGGTAGCTGCAGCCTCTAAATATTTATCAACCACATTAAAGGCTTCATTCTTAGGGCTAGGGCTGCATCCTATAATTGTTGAGCAAAGCATTAGTAATATAGTGCTTATTAATAGTATCCTTTTGATTTTCACCAACTCCTTTATAAACATAAAAACCGGCTCAACGCCGGTATTTATGTTTATAACCTTCTTATTATAATTGTCTTGCTGCCTATATTACCTGATTCATCCTTGACTCTTACGGTGATGGCATTAGAACCCGAACTATTGACAGGTAAACTGACCTTATTATCCGAAGGTAGCGACGCATAGGAGCCTCCATTAATTGAATAGGTTAAAGGCCCAGATTTATTGGTTGTAACTATTGCTTCTATTGTTTTGGCAGAAGTAGCCCTTGCACCACTGATAGTTTGTACATCTACCATTAGCGGTGTGTTGTCTATGTTTTGCATATTGTTAATTGTAGTCTCCATGTTATTTATTTTGTTTTCCAATCCAGGTAATTGCGTATTACGAATATATGCCGCTATGTCGGCTACTGCATTTTCGTTGCCTGTGAGAGATCTTCCACTGTACCAAACTCTTGCGGCAGCGGTGTCAGCAGAAGATTTCGCTGCATTAGCGGCATTAACCGCTTGACCTATTGAAACGCCACTGAAAGTGCCTGGTGTCGTTCTGAGTATGTTAACGTCTAATGATTGTGCTGAATTAAGGGCACGAGGTGAATCTGCTAAAGTCATTCTACCATATACAAGTGTCCCTAAAACTCTCCATTGCGAACCATCATTAGGCAAGTCATACTCAATATATACATTCCTTGGGTCACTGCCAGAGCAGTATGTGTTAACATTTAATGGCATAGAAAAACCATGTGTTACATTAAATCCCATTACATTTACACTAAGTGGCATATGAGAGTATCTGGAATAGCTATTGACTAATGCCCCTATGTGGTCTGTATAGGTAGTAGATGCTTCTCCCTTACTTGGGGAAAAGGCTGCTACCATAATAACAATAATAAAGGATAGTAGGATTGTTTGTAAAAAATTTACTTTTTTCAAAATAATAACCTCCCTTAAAAAATTAAATCAACTGTAATTAGATTGATAGGTCTTTATAACTTAATTATCTAGCACATAACCACAACCTTTCATCGATATTTAAAGGATGTATACACAAGCAAAAACTCCTTCAGTCAAGAAGGGGTTTTATTAATGTCCATTATCTATAAGGAGGTGTAGACGATTATGTTAAACCTGTTCTGTTAGGTAGTATGTTTCAAATTCTATTATTAGGAGGTTTTGTAAAATGAAGATAATATCAAAATTATTAGTGTTTGTTTTATTTGTAGCTAGTTTTACATTTGCAGGCCCGCCATCTAGTGAAGCAGCAATTATAGAGCATAGAGACACTACAGTAAAAACGTTGACATTAGGCTTAGACGGTACGTTTTCTTAGTTAAGATAAAACTATTTAGAGCCTGGCTAAAGCTAGTTATTGGTTGTCCTTTGGCTATTTTTTTAATTTCATACTTGTTTAGGTAAACTTGTAAATTTTTTTTAGTTTCTCCGGGTCTTCTTGTTGTTGAATGATTTTCATTAGATCTTGTAATACATTTTGAATCATGCGATAACCCCCTCTTAGTTGCTTCAAGGGCTATTATAGCATTAAAGAGAAGGTTATTTAACCAGATTTACATTTAGGTCTTATAATGCACTTTAGCAGCGGCCCAGCGCACAGGGGATATATCAGTAGTGATAGTTTTTAATTTAATTTTCATCACTGCTATACAACCTGGGGTTTCCATAGTTATATCAAACGTGCCACCGGTGCCGTAAGATATACCAAAGTCCGATACAGTAAATTGCTGGGGAAAACCCACTCCCGATAAAGGGTATGAACTCAAATTGCTACCATCAAAATCATACTGGTAAACCGCCTGTGCACCTGTGCTTTCATATTTACCATCACCGTTATATATAATCAGACTATATATAGGTGCCTCGGCCAAGGGTGAACCATCAAGCGGAGTAAGCGAGTCAGGATTCAATTTTAAGTTATCCGCAAGCATTGATGTAAAAGCCTCGTGTGCATTGTTAGAATGGATTCTGGGGTCTCCTTCTGCCCGGCTCCTATCTGTTACTTGATGGGTAGCTGCCTTTACTGCTTTTTTTAAACTTTCTTGAAAGTCCAACTCAGTATCAGATGCTGCTCTGCTGTAATCTAGACGAAATAGAAGTAATAACATGATTAATGGTGTAGCTATAAGCACCATTAACAAAGCTATACCTCTGTCATCTTTACATTTATCTTTACCTCTATGGATTAACCCTTTCACTGATAACACTACCTCTCAAATAAATGTAGTAGTCTTCGGGATCTGCTGCTCCCACTAAACTACCAATCTTTAATCCGTTGTGGGTGTCGGGCAAACAGGTGATTTTCATAGTTATCAGACTATCATTTACGTTACTGCTTCTTAGCACCCGGGATGCCCCTTGGGACTCCCTTGGGCCTTCAATATCAACTATTGGAGCACCTATCTTCTCAAAAGCATCATACATTTGCGACTCATCCTGTGTAGTCAAATACCCCTCTAGTTGCACTCTATCCAAGAAGGTATACATCTGGGCTTTGGCTTTATCATGGGTATCCATTTGCTGGCCATAAAATATTGGACTGAACACCAAAAATGTAGCTGGTATTAGTGCCAATAGAAATGTTAAGAAAGCAATTCCTCTCTCGCCTTTTACATGCCTGAATTTGCTAGGTTTTCGATATACTGCACCCCGGCATCGTGGAAGTTTGCCAATGCCCCGTTTATATCTAAAAGAATAGCGGCCACTAGAGAAATAATTACGCCTATTCCCAAAAGATAAGATACTAGACTTTGGCCTTTTTGACAGTTGAGCTTTTTGGCTGCTTTTGTGCTCATAAAACACATTATGAATCCTCCTTTTTCCTTTCTACAAAAACACAAGTCCCGATGAAATCACCGGGACTTGTGTAACTACTAATCTCTATTAATATCACCGGCTAGATTTTCAAGTACAGTTGCAATAGTGTTACCTACTACTTCTATTCCATCAGACAATGATGCAAGTGCCGTGATAGCTGCCACTGCAACAATGCCTAGTAAAAGTGCGTACTCTGCCAACCCTTGACCTCGTTCACTTTGCATTTTTACAAGTAATCTTTTTAACATTTTTCAACCTCCCAAGCTTAAAATTACTCTTAAAATTACTATTGTAGTTTTTCAACGGCATCAAACAATATGTTTTGTGCATAGTAAGCAAAATTAAGAGCAAATATCCCGAAGATAGCTAAAGTCGGCAACACCCTCCAGAATAGCATTCTCATTTTGCCCATGGCAAAACTTTTCTCTTCCATTCCTGCAAGCTTAGAATCAATGTTACGGGCACCTTGCCCAAGTACATGGGCTACACTCTCGCCACCTGCCTCATATGCCCTTTTTAAAACGTAGCAAAGGGTTTCTGCTTCGGGTATTTTTAACTCTTGGCGTAATATATCTAATGCCTGATGCGGATCAAATGACCAACGCTGCAATGCTTTATTCACAGCTGGTTGCATTGATGGTGCCAAGGCAGCTGCCATGCGTAAAGTATGCGGTATGTTATATCCGGCTCTTAGTCTCACCTCCACGGCCTTAAAAAAAGTAGAAGTATCCCTCAGGATGCCGTAACGGTTTTCTTTTTTAGTTATCGCCTTGGCCAACAGTCCTAGTGCTATACCAACCCACATCACAAGATTAACAGTAAACCAATTTATAACATCACCCCACATCAACAACAATGCGGAGACAAACCCTATCAAGCCTCCAATGGCAGGAAACCAGTCATGTAGTGGCTGACGTTTACTTTTACTGAAGGTTTTTCTCATATTTTTAAAGATACCCTTACGTTGTATCCTGGCATTTAATTTATTTAACAGCAAATAAATCAAAGGGCCAGACAATAAGACGATCCCGGCGGTAAACAACATTAACTTCGTAGTCAAGTTTACACCTCCATTCGTCGGATTGTTGTATAGTCCAACATTGGGCCTATACCTACAGATAACAGGTATAAGCAGATCAAGAGCTTACCTCCCACCGTTTGAGTCATAAACTCCCAGGTTGTAGGTACAACCGAGGCGGCAATGGCATAGGCCGGAAAAAACAATAACAGTGTTAATATTGATATAATTCGATCTTGGAAGAGTTGCGAGATTTTTTCATGCAACCTTTTTCGTTTAGATTCCATCTCCTTGCCTAGTTCTAAAAACATTGGTGCCACTGCACTGTTGTAGTAACAATCGTGGGCCCGAGATACAAAGTCCCGCCCATAATTAAAATCCAGTTCTTTTACCATGCGTCCAAAAGCTTCTTGAGGATCTCGTGAGGTTAAATCACGTTCAGCCTGGCGAAATATTTTTCCCACTGGGTCAGGTATACTCCTTCCAGTATTACCTAGGGCGTGGGCAACTTTCACCCTTTCCAGCTCAGATGCAAACACAGGGCACGCTTCAACCAACTGATCAAACTTAAACAGTTTTCTCCGCAGAGCAATATAATGGAATATCTGTTCAGGTATGACAAAGGCTATTATCGTTAACAATACAGCAGCCAATGGGTTATTCATTGCAGCACCGGTAAACAAACCGGTGGTAATAGCAAAGCTAATTAGCAATACATACACACTTGCCTTCATGGTGGAGTTGCGTAGTTTAAGGTATTTATCCACCCGAGACATCCAGTGGGATATGTGGGGAGATAACACTTGTTTTTGTTTCTGTTGTTTTAAAAACTCAACAAGTAAAGTTATTATTATATATACAATCACCGTGCCTACTAACAGAAGTCCCAAGCATAAGGCTACAAGTTGCAGCATTACAACCACCCAACCTTTTGCAATTCCTGATCGGTAACACCGTATATCCTCATTTTTTCTAATAATTCTTTAAATGGCTTTTCGTTAAAAACCCAATCCCCCTCCCAATAGTCACCACTACTCCCTTTCCATTCTGCAAGGTTGTAATACTCCACCTTGGTACCAGTATGATGAGCAACGGTTATTTGTAATACTTTTTTAATGCCCCTGTCTAAATCACCATACACAGTCACAAAGGTGTCAAAGGCCCTTAAGGTACGCTTTATAGCAGCATCATGGGTTAGTGCCTGGTTTTGGGACAAAAGCAAATCTGCAGTGCCACTAACCGCTTCAGATGGATTTAAAAAGTGGCTGGTACTCCAAAACCTTCTTGCTCGCTCTCCGGCCATCACAGCAGCACTGGTATCATCTAACCTAAATTCCCCAAAAATAAGCAGTGTTGCCGATAATCTCAAGTTTCCTGCAAAGAGTTCTTCCAGTGTTCCACCTGCTAAACGGGAGTGTTCTTCCATTTCTACCACACTTCGATCTGGGTAATGATGCCCTAGGCGCAACTCCCGGTCAGTTTCAATAGTAGCGATTCTAGTTGTTTTATTTAATACACTAACCAATACACGCAACCAACTGGTCTTGCCACTTTCAGGAGGCCCTATAAATAGCATCTTGGCACCGTAGCGGGCAAGTAAAGCAAGCATGTCCCATACTTTTTCGTTAGCCGAGCCGCACTTGATAAGGTATTCTTTATCTAGGTAAACAGCGTTTAATTTTCGTAGAGCAAAGGTGGTAAACTCTGTTAAAGGGGGCCTGAAAGCGGTAAGACGCGAATCGTCTTTACGCACACAATAAACCCTAGGGTGTGAATCATCAAAATGGGCATCCTGGTCATGGGCAATCATCCTTGAAACCAGCCTGTTCACATGGTCGTTGTTTTTAAATTTGATATCAGGGACTGGTTCTATTTTGCCAAGCCTAGAAACAGAAATCTTGTCGGGTGCATCAACAAAAACCTCATATATCTCTGGATCATGATAAAGGTCATGAATCACATCTAAACCCCAGGCCCTTTTATATACCTCCACTGCCAATTGTTCTGCATCCATACCATCAATACTAACCTCAAAGTCGGTTAGTATTTTTTTGATATAATTTATCAACTCCCCTACAGCTAAGGGATCACCAGCACTGGCAAGGCTTTGTAGGTTGTTTATTTTTGACAATTCTTCCTCTGACCACCTGGTGCTATCGGTTGATATTTGCCCTACAAATAAAACACATTCATCAATTGTCTGGGGTGTCTGTAATATCGGCTCCGGTTTCTCCTCCTCCATCATTTGGTTCTTCAGACTGGTCTGTAGGTTCTTCAATAACTTCGTTATTCTCACTACCTGCAAGCCTCCCTTCGCTTTTTACTACCAGAACAATATTAGATGAACCAGAAACAGCTCCACTTACTACATTACTGGTTTCATGGGGCTGTACTGCCAACTGTATAACAGCCGGAGGCTTAACATCACCCTTTGTTAAAGCTCTACTGGCTGCCTCGGCAACACTAACCCCACTGCTCTTAAACAAATCATTACCCTGCCCATCCCAGATATTTAGCACTATTGCGTTTTTGGCAATCAGCTGTTTGTTTGCAATAGATGTATCGTATATTACACTGTACACATCAACCAAGTTACCTGGCACTGCTCCACCGGATCGTGCCAGGTCTACATTGACACATACAAAATCATACCCTTTAAGAACATCTTCCTTGGTTATTCTTTCTTGCCTGATTTTCTCTCCCTGATATAACGGCTCTAAGGTAGTTTTGCCAATCACAGCTTCAGGGGCAACAACCACTCCGTTATCCACCTCTCCCGGGGATACCGCCCGTGTTGTTATATCCCCCGATGTAATGTATTGATACTGGGGGATATATTTATTAGGCACCACTATTTCAATAGTTTCTTCAGCAGCAGATAATTCTTTACTTAAAAAAATACCGGCACCTACCGCCAGGGCAAGTCCGATAGTAAAAGAGAAAACCAATAGTTTGTTACTCAATATTTTTTTAATCATCCTAGCATTGCCTCCTTTGCCCAAAGACTAATAAATACAAATATCCACAAGCCCGCAACCAAGCAACAACCAAAGGCTATGGCCCCGGCTGGTAGTGGTGCATCAGGGTCTTCTGGTAGCCTGCTCCACTTTAATAATGAGCGAAAACCACCTTTTAATTTTCCTACCCGTATAATTTTATATATCCCCCATATAGCTCCCAGCCAGCAGGCAATGAACAACACAAATAGAAAACCATAAGGCCCTAACCAAGCACCAAAGGCGGCCATCAGCTTGGCATCACCCATTCCCATTTGCCCCAACAAAAAGCTAACAAACCCTATAAGGAAACCCAGTCCAGCACCTATTAATGAATCAAGCCAATTGCCAGTGTAAAGGCCGTAACCCAGTCCTAAAATTAGCACTGGCAAGGTTATATAGTTGGGCAACCGATATTCTTTCCAGTCTGTATATGCGGCCGCTGTGGATGGCAGTACACACCCCCAAAATATTGGCGAATATATCAACTCCATGTTATCCCTCCTTTTAAGCCTCTTTTTTACCCAACAGTTTTTTAAAGATACTGGCTATACCGTCACTACTACCACTGCTTGGTTTTGCAATTGACCAATGAGGGCAAAGCTGATTTAAAATATGGTTTACCTCTTTGGCAAATGCCGAATGAGGTTCTTTTAATATAACCGTCTCCATCTTTCCAGAATTAAGATACTTGATAATGGAATCTGTTTCTGGAAGACTGCCGACTCGTTCCGGCATCTGCTTCATCATATTCTTTAGCATTTCCTGACACTCTTGAGTATCAAAGAAACCGGGGTAACCTACCCGGTTAAACACTATAAATGATTGCTCTATTTTATTGACTTTATTAAGTGTGGGTAATAACTGCACCACCCCCTCTAAAGAGCCATACTCTGGAGTAACTGTTATCAATACCGTATCCATAAATGGTAGAAGTTTTTCCGCTAGAAAAAAGTTCTTTGGTAAATCTATAAACAACATCTCAAATTGTCTTTGAAGCAATTCAATCACTTTAAGTATTTTATTCAAATCAAGCTCATGATAATTATCTGCCACCATAACTCCCGGTACTATGTACAGATTTTCCAAATCGGGGTGTGGTATAGCACATGTGTCTATGCTATATCCCATGCTATCATCCCAAGTGCTTATAGATGGCCATAATATATCTGGGTTTTCTAACACTTCTAAATACCTTATACCATAAGCCGTTGGCACCTTTGGAAATTCAGCAAGATCAAGAATAGCAACTGGTCTTTTGTTGGGTACATTAATAGCTGCAGCTGCGGCCAATGAAGTTAGTAGTGTAGTATTCCCCTTTCCGCCCCCGGGAGAGATAGCGGTAACTATGTTGTTTCGCACAAACCGGGTTTTGGTAGTGGTCTTTAGTTGTATGATTGGCTGGTCGTCATTTTGGGTTTTTTCTATCTCTACATCTTTCCCTTCTAATATAGCTTGTACTGCCTCAACCGGTATTCTTAAAGCATCGGCAATGCCTTGGGCATTGCAATACTCTGACATTTCTTTAATTTGCTGTTTTAGTCGTTCGGCTTCGTTCAAAAAAACTACCTCCTTTTAAACCGACCAAGAAAGTCGTTGAAAAACCCCTTTTCCTTTTTTTCTTTTGTTTGTGGGCCTTGGTAACTGTACCCGGCCATCTCTGCTATATGTGTCGCCATAAGATGAATTTGGTTGTAACTGCGCTCCACTGCGGCAATTTTCCCCTCATAAGTGCCTTTTTTATACTCGCGGGTATTAACTGGAATCAAAGCTTCAATTTTGGGGGCTTTTTTCTTGTCTTTTACGATGATGTTAGTATTAAAGCTTTTTTCAAGTTTTTTCGGCTCTTGCAAATCAGGATCATACATACCAATTATTAAACCAATCTTATCAGGCGAAACCCCATACATTACGTATTTGGGGGCATATACTCTGGCCTCTTCTTCCGTAAATGCATCCTGTGAAAGTATAGAGTAAACCTTATCAGCCCTTTTGAATACTTCTCTAAGCCGCTTATCTTCCCAAAACTCTGGCGCCGTATCTATTAGCACCACAGGAGATGTCTCTAATAAATAATCTATTATTGCCCCTAACTTGCCAGGTTCAAAATATGGGGAGGTTTGATCCATGGGTCCTGGCAACAAATATAGATAATCGTTTATTTTGCATAGCACATCATCAATGATAGTTTTAGAAAATGGCTTGTTGGCTAAAAACTCAATTCCAGGAACATCTTTTTTTACCTTAAAAAACGTATGGCAGTTTGGTGCTCCAAGGTTAAGATCCACAATTGTTGTCTTAACTCCCGATTTTGCTAAAGAAATACCTGCCATAACAGTTAAGGTGGTTTTTCCTACACCACCCTTTGAACTTGTAAAAAGTATTAACTTGCCCCTGGCAAATGTTGTTGAACGGGCATACAGTTGAGTATCTTCTTCTATGTTTTCCATATAATCATTGATCATTGCTATAGATTCTTCTTCCTTATTAGCCATACTGGCTATTTCTGAGACCTGAACTTGTTTAGCTGGCTCAGACTTCTTCTTAGTGTCTTGCTTTTTCACTACTTCGGTTGGTTCCACAGTTATTGTGTGTGCTTCCATCGTAGGCTCAACTTCTACAGGTTTTTCTATATTGATTTTCGGAATATTTTCTGATTGAACTATGCAAGCCTGTTTTTTTACTACTGGTTCGATTTTTGTTTTAATGTTTGCTTGGTCTGTTGTTGTCTTAGTCGGTTTAGTAGGCTTAGTAGGCTTATCTTTTACCACAAATGACCTGTCATAAACTAATGCAACTGGCAAGGTATATGGTCTATCACCAGGGGTAGCAGGAATATCACCTGTTACATAGTTATTTAGTCCGTATCCGTTTGCCATGTTTATGAATGTTTCATTACCTATTCCAGCCAAAAGGACAATTCTGCTGTTTGGATATAGTGTTTGAATACTAGCTAACAGTCTTTGATCAAGCCCAGGTAGACTATGGGATACTACCAATACGTCAGGGTTTTTATCAACCATCTGAAACACCCCTTGGGCATCGGTGCAGGTTATAAAGTTCCATCCTTGGAACTGCTTTAGGCTTTGCAAGCTTTCTTTTAATTGGTTGATTGAAACTGCTTCGGTAGCAAGCAGACAATTGTTAAAAAGCAGAGAGGAAATCATATCAAAAAACTCTTTACGCTCAAAGGGCAACACCTCAATGGTTTCTTCTATCCGCTTGGTAATTAATACTGTCACTTGCTCGATGTCGCCCGATACTACCTTTCCGTCACCGTTAAATATCTGCGGACTATCTTGTCTAATAGATTCCGCTATATTATTGGCTATTTGTGCTTTACGTTCTTCTTCAATTGCTTGCCAACTCAATTTATTTTCACCTCCGAATCCGAATTTGTTTCTAAAAATAAAAAGTCCCCTTTACTAACCCTTTTAAGAGTTGTCGGGGAAACTTCTATAACCTGTTTTGCACTTGGTACCCACTTGCTAATCTGCCAGGGCATCAGGTGTTCTTGGTGTAACACTTCTCCTAGTGAATTCACAAAAATCACTCCTATAGAGAACCGCATAAAAAACATATGCACTTGCTGACAAGGTGATATTACCAAGGCTTCGTTGGGTGTTATCCCTGACCGCCCCAGTAGCCCTCTGAGTCTTTTAAAGAAGGTGTCGGCTATAGTTACCTTAGTTGCTATAGTTTGACCGTTTGTAGCGTTAACCAGCATCACTTGACCTCCGATACTACCTTATTCCTACCTGTTTTCTTGGCGTGGTATAAGTTTTTGTCAGCCCTTTGAATGAGGGCCTCTTTGTTTTCGTCTAACCTTCTTTCTGCAACTCCCAAGCTTATAGTTATTTTTATCTCGCCGGCACAGGTTTGAAAAACTGTATTTTCTACCATGGCCCGTATTCTTTCAGCTATCGCCAAAGTGTTTTTACCGTCAGTTTGGCATACTGCAACAAATTCTTCTCCACCATACCTAGCAACTAAATCGCCAGGTCGTACTGTTTTAACGATAACCCCGGCGAATTGCTGTAGCACTTCATCACCTGCTTGGTGCCCATAAGTGTCATTTACCTTTTTAAAGTAGTCAATGTCCATCATGATCACCGAGAAGATTGTATTTTTATTAACCAATTCAGTTAATCTTGTGTCTAGATATTTTCGGCTACTAACACCTGTTAGACCATCCACGGAAGAATCAAACATTAGTTTTAATGAATCCTCTGCTTGCTTTGCCGTTTGGTGCCAACGATCCTGTTCGTAGGACTGTAATTTTCGTGTTAACTTATTAAGGGCACTTTCTAGCCCAAACAGCTTGTTAATTACTTCTGTCAACTTGTTGGGTACTACAGTTTTTCCTGTTACAAGTGCTGTAATCTGTTTATCGAGTTGCTTTTGATAATAGAAGGCACAACAAAAGAGGGCAGAAAAACAGACGAACCAGAGTATGTGAACCACCAACCCAACACTAGGGATATTTAAATATGCAGCTACTACACCAAGCAACAAAAGCACCATTGGTATAATAGCAATTACTCCTATCCTCAAATAGCCACCCCCTAATACTTGATGTTTTCTTGCACTGTCTTAACAATATTCTCATGGCCGCGAATAGTTTCTATATCTCCATCGTTGTTAATTACCAAAGCAGGAACAGGCCCCATATACTGTGTTGCTAATACTTCTCCTTGGTATCCTTTTTCTTGTAGGTATTCCTTACAGGTATCTCCCCCACTGTGCATTGGTTGCCAGTATTGCCCTTTGGGATCTAGCTGCACTAACGAGTCAACCACATCACCACAAGGCCCACAGTTAGGGTTATATATCAATACCGGTTTGTCTTGGGCTATTTCTATGACGCTTTGTTCTAGCGTCTGGGCATAATCTGTCTGAGTATGGTCAGTGCTTGAAGCATCACCAATCCCCACAGGGGTTGCTAATACAACTACAAAAAACATTATAGCAGTCATGGCACCTGACAATACCATGGATGGAATTTTGTTTTTGCCCCTTTGAACTAATGAGATACATATAACAGCCCCCAAAATCAGTATGTCTGCTTTAAGGCATACCTCACAAAGATACTTAAATGCAGCCTGCATCACCAGGGAGGTAGAAATTAAAGCTATCCCCCCGGCAAGTGCCCATATGGAGTGTCTTGTTAAAGCCAATGCCCCACATATGATGCAGGCTAATACTGCAAGCAGAGTAATTACATCTATACTACCTTGTGTGGCTAGGTAAATTCCTGCCGATAAAAACACAAGAGAACCAGGTAACTTCTTCAATTTATCAACTCCTTATTCATTACAATAACTACTAGGTGGCCTACTCCACTTACCGGTTGACAGGTCTCTGTAGTAGGTTCTACCTTGTGAACAGGTAGACGTTTCAATGTAGGAAAAATCCGTATCTGGTGCAATGGTTTTAAAGACATCCATCATCACGGTTTTTACCTTGCCCTGTGCTCTTACAATCACAGAAGGGTAGTATGGATTACCACGGTTAGTATCTCTTAGGTAACTAGCGTTTACAGTGATAAAAGCACTGCCACCTGTCGATATATCCATTTCCTTTGGTCGGTTTATTTCAAATAAGGTGTTGGCAGCCATGTATACATCGGCACCGTTGTTTTTATAGTTCACCCACCGATCAAGTATTTTCATGCCGTTACAACCACAAGAACAACAGTAGTTTTGCCATCCATTGTTGTCAAGCAAGTCTGCTTCTTTACCTACTACAGTAAAGGGATCACCACAATCAACACAACAAGGACTGCATCCAGACTCATCACAACAAGAACTTTTCCTACTCCCGGGATCTATCTCCAACCTTACATACCGATCAACACTTTTAGCCCCAGCCAGTGAAGCGGCGTCGCTTGCCACTTGAAGTTTTTCTTTGGCAATATTGGCCCTGCCAAAGTCTGTAACCACTGCAATCAAGGCCAAGAAGATAAATATCACCGCAGCGGTTATAGGTAAAATACTGCCCCTTTCGTCATTTAACAAGTTCTTTTTACTCAACATCCCACCACCCAAAAGTAGCTTTATATCGCAATTTTTTATCATCCAACGCTTCCCCGCCGACCACTGTTGGGAACATCCTAGAAAACGGTGATGAAGTATATTCCACGTCACAGTCAATTAATTGGCGTGAACCAAAACTGTATGTGTTAAGGTTTATATTTAACTTGTTGGTATCTAACCCCCATACCCAAGCTGACTGCTGTGCTTTGCTGTAACCATCATTTAGATTACCTGTTACAGCTGCTTGCCTTGCCCCATCCCTTGCCACCTTTGGTATCGCTGACATATCCGCAACTCGTAGGCCAACATTAATTAAAAAAACATACAGCAAAAGCAGAATAATAATACTGGCTGCAAACTCCAGCATTATTACACCTTCTTCATCTTTAACGATATTCGTGCGAGTGCGTAAATTTGTGTTCACCGGGTGCCACCGCCTCCTTTGTTATAGTAACCTTTCCTGACCATTTAGGGCTACTGGGGTCAAGCATCTTGGTTACGCCAGGGAAGAAAGTCGCCATTTCTGTGCTTACCCGAGCTGTAGGTTGTTGACCGTTCCAGTAGACACGAACATCTTTAATTTGAGATGCTACCATCGTATTATTAAGGTGGTTTCTAGCAATGTTTTCCGCTTGGGATGAATTATTTGTTGTAGCTAAATATACTACTGCATGTCGTGCGGCTCTATCGGTCTGGTAGCTGTTATATAGCCACAAGCCGTGAATAAGAAATATACACAGAACTGCCAAATATATGCAAAAAACCAAAGCAAACTCTACCAATGCCTGTCCTTTTTGATCCTTAATAAGATTTTTCATAATTCACCTCCTATAAAACAAAAAACCCACTGTTAGGTTACTAACAGTGGGCTAGTGAACTATAGGCCAACTCTAATTTTTCCGTCGGTTTCGGGTAAATCCATCTTCTTAACAGTAATTGTAACACTATCTTTATTATCTTGCGGATATACGTCTGTCCATGAATCATTTGCTGGCCATGCTTCAGCATTTATGGTGTATGTTCCTGGGCCTGCATTGAAATTATATGGATACTGCTTAATCTCTTTAGGGCCTAGATTAAGAGTGTGTACTTTCGGGCCTCCCGGTCCATTAATCGTAACCTTTACTGGCAGTGTGCCAGGGAAGTTATCTTTACGCCTAACTGTCACTGTTGATTCTACAAGAACGCTGTTGTCTGGAATTACCCAATTAGTTTTTAGAGGGCGTATTTTGATAGCTATATCATAGGCTGCAGGAGCAAACTTTTCTGTGATTTTATTATCTTCATAAGTTGTTTCGGGATATTTTCTGGCATTCGGCTCTATGTTTATTGCGCCTACCAACTCTACACTATTACTCTCTGCAGTCCAAGAATAAGAAAGGGTTTTCTCCTGGCCGGGTTCTAAATCTATAAAGTAACATTCTACACCCCGGTATTTGTTTTTAGTCAGTTCCATACCGTTTTCGTCTACCAACGAACTCACTAATTTATTGTTTACATATACGCCGATGGGTATAAAACCTGCTCCTAATGCTGGATGTTCATTTTTAACCTTAAAAGAGCCAAGATAGGTTTTGCCTTTTTCTATCTGTGCCCCTTCTTCTACGCCTGATTGTAACTCAACAGCTACCAAGTTAAAGGGTACAGATTTCCATGCCTTTACCCCGTCCTGAGTAGTAACAACCATCCAGTCGTAGGCAAGGGAAATTTCACCTGTAACTCCTGCGCCGTAATTATCGGTATTGTTAGCACTGGCTATGGGAAACCCGTGATACTTAACCCCTACAAAGGGGTCTATAGCTGAAAGCCAACCGTTTCCAACACCCTCAAAAACAGTTGCACCGCCGGTACTGGGTATTCGCCATACTGCCGGGGCGGTCATGGCTCTTGAATCAAACTGTACCGTCCAGTTAGTCTGATGAGTATTTCTGTCTATCGCAAGAATTTTTCCTCTCTGCCCAGGTTGGCCTACTGCTGGGAAATAGACGGTGTTCCCTGTAAGGGCAGGAGAACGGTTAGAGAATATGCCTTTATTATCTGCGTTTACCCAGAACTCCCCTGTTACAACATTTAAACCATATACTCTACTTTGGCAGTCTCCAAAGTACAGCCAATCTCCATCAACAGCGAAACTAGCTACTAGACCAGAAGATAGAGTATGTCTTTTGTATGCATTATGAGATTTTAAAACTACCTTACCATTTTCTTCAGCCAAGATATCATCTAGCCTATATAGCCTTAGTTCCCCACTGTTTTGGCCCTGATCCAGCCCGACTGCAAAGCCTTGACCGTTTAATATGGGTGCTGGGCTAGAGGATGTTCTACCGGAACCCAAGCTAATATACAAATTATTGGCCTTGCTTTGATCCAGCATGTCTGTGGCAAGGCGAACTTCTGCGCTGTTACCTGCTGTGTATACTACAACCTCATGACCTCTCCAATTAAGAACCAGCGGGGCAGAAACGATATCTGATGCCCGAAGGTCTTCAAAGTGAAATACCTTTTTAGCGTTATCAAAGTCCGTAATATCTATTACGTCAATATAGCTTTTACTACCTGAGCGTTCAGTTCCGATATATACATATTTTTTCCCGTCTTTTTCTACCAATGTTGGGTGACTTTTGGTTACCTTGTCACCATGCAACGGTACTTTCCATATGGGGGGATTGGGTTGAAAATTGTTAGAAAAATCGGGTTCTTTCATCAGATATCCCCTTAACTCTTTACCCGCTGACACAACCGCAATAGTTTGGCCTGAGTAGTTACCCCATCCTTTTAAAATTAAAGGTTGAGAATATGACACTCCACAATTATCTTCCCAAGCTGCCCAGAGGACGGGTACCGTTCCTTCTCCAAC